>JBEGQB010000137.1:0-5382 GCA_041181165.1 Actinomycetota bacterium | reverse complement strand
CGACGGATCCCGTCACCCGCTCTCAGCGCGAAGCGCTCTCTCCGGGTAGCTCGAATCGGGAGGAGCGCAGCGACGGATCCCGTCACCCGCTCTCAGCGCAAAGCGCTCTCTCCGGGTAGCTCGAATCGGGAGGAGCGCAGCGACGGATCCCGTCACCCGCTCTCAGCGCTTGAATTCGCGAACGACCCGGCCCGGGCGGGCTCCTGTGTTCGCGCCGTTCTCGGTCACGACCTCACCGTTCACGAGCGTCGCCGCGTATCCGGTGGCACCAACTCGCAGACGACCCTTGCCGTTGGGGAAGTCGTTGACGTACTCGGGATAACCGACCTGCAGACGCTCGGGGTCGAACACGTTGATATCGGCGAACTTGCCGACACCGAGAGTCCCGCGATCGATGAGGCCCAGCACAGCAGCCGGCTTGGCGGTGAGTCGATGCACGGCATCGGGCAGCGATGTGATCTTGCGATCACGGCACCAGTAGGCGAGGTAGTGCGTCGGCGCGTCCGCATCGCAGATCTGTCCCGCGTGCGCACCGGCATCACCGAGTCCCGGACACACTGCGTCGAGATTCAAGAAGTTCGGCATGTTCGCCCGGTTTCGATTGAAGAACCACACGTTGAACAACTCCCTACCTTCGGACTCGAGAAGACGGTCGACGATCACCTCCACCGGATGGCGGCCTTCTCGTTCGGCGATGACAGCGAGGGAATCCCCACCGTCCACGGCGTAATCGGGCACGTTGCCCGGGCCGAGCGGGTAGATGAACTGAGGGTCGTACCACGTGCCGCGGCTCTTGCCGTCTTCGATGAGTTCGGCGCGTGTCGCCGCGTCGGCCAGAGCCGCCAGTTTCTGTTCGATAGTCGGCAAAGCCATCAGCGCGCGCCACTTCCCGCTTCCCACCGGTGGCACTTGATGGAGTCCCATCAAACTTCCGCTCGGGCGGGTCATCGCCACCGAGGAGATGTGTCCGTCGTTGGATCGAATGTCGGTCAGCATGCGGTCCCAGAACCCGGCGGCATCGGACTCGCCGTTACCAACACCACC
This sequence comes from Actinomycetota bacterium, assembly GCA_041181165.1. GTDB lineage: Bacteria > Actinomycetota > Acidimicrobiia > Acidimicrobiales > Ilumatobacteraceae > Casp-actino8. The sequence goes on along the minus strand of JBEGQB010000137.1, from coordinate 4,338 downwards.
CGAGAAGAGGACATGGCCAGCGCGTCGCGCCATGGCGCGCAGGAGTTCGATCTCGTGTTGGAACTTGGTGTCGAAATCGAGGACGGCTTGGAAGAGTCCGCCACCCGATTCGTTCATGCCATCGGCCACCGCCAGGTACTCGTCGATCGGCGCATAGGTCCCCGGCACCTTGCGACCATCGGGAACCGTGTGCAGCAAGATGCGTGAAGTCGAGAAGCCGACGGCACCACCGGCCACCGACTCCGCGGCGATTTCGCGCATCCGAGCCAGATCATCGGCAGTCGGAGCTTCGTCGGTCATCGAGCGCTCGCCCATCACGTGATATCGCACGGCACAATGGCCGAGCAGCCCCACGACGTTCAGGGCCGGCCGAAGCCGCTGCACCGAATCGAGGTATTCGGGGAAGGTCTCCCAGTCCCACGGCAGGCCGCCGAGGATCGCCTCGCGCGGGATGTCCTCGACGCTCTCCATCAACTCGGCGAGATACGAACGCGAACTGGACGACACGGGGGCGAAGGTGACACCGCAGTTGCCGGTGAGAACGGTCGTCACGCCGTGCCACGACGACGACGTCATGTAAGGATCCCACGCAACTTGGGCGTCGAGGTGTGTGTGCAGATCGACGAATCCCGGCGTGACGACCTGTCCGGTGGCGTCCAGCACCCGAGTCGCCGTTTCGGCCGACAGATCACCGATCGCTGTGATGCGATCACCGTCGATGGCCAGATCGGCGCGCACTCCGGCCGATCCGGTTCCGTCGATCACCGTGCCGCCCTTGATGATCAGGTCGTGTGCCATGAGTCCCCCTTGGTCGCCGACTTTGGTGGATTGTAGGGCAGACCTACACTTCCCCGATGACCGTGGCACTGGTGCGGCGAACGAGTTCCCGTCTCGCAGAAGGCGTCCTCACCCACCAGGAACGAGTACCCGTCGACATCGAGCTCGCCCACCGCCAATGGGACGCCTACGTGGATGTCCTGCGCCAACGGGGTTGGGAGATTCGCGAAGTTCCCACCGAGGAGGACTGCCCGGACTGCGTCTTCGTCGAAGACGCAGTCGTGATGTTCAAAGATGTCGCCGTCATCACCCGTCCCGGCGATGACAGGCGCAAACCCGAGATCCTCGCGGTCGAGCCCGTCGTGCGCGAGCTCGGCTGTCGCATCGAACGTATCGTCGCTCCGGGCACGATGGACGGCGGAGACGTCCTGAAGATCGGCGACACGATCTACGTGGGTCGAGGTGGTCGCACGAACCAGGCGGGCATCGACCAATTCGCGGCCATCGTGGAGCCTCTCGGTGCGCGGGTCATCGCCGTTCCGGTCACCAAGGTGTTGCATCTGAAATCAGCGGCCACCGGACTACCCGATGGCACGGTGATCGGCTGGGACCCGGCAGTCGACGATTCGTCGGTCTTCCCGTCGTATCTCTCGATGCCCGAAGAGTCGGGCGCACACGTCGTGCTACTGGATGACCGGCATCTCCTGATGGCCGCCGATGCACCTCGAAGTGCACAGATGTTCCGCGACCGCGGATACGTCCCGATCGAGGTCGACATCTCCGAGTACATCAAACTCGAAGGCTGTGTGACCTGCCTCTCGGTGCGCGTTCGCCGCTGACTACCGGTTGCGGTACTTCAGGATGTCGGCCTCGGCGAGCGTCGAGCCACAGGCCACACTCGCTTTGAGCACCTCGGGCTCGAACACGGTCGCCACATCGAAATAGTCGGCGGCATAGACCGTCCATCCGTCCCGGTATCGACGAACACTCGTACCACGGGTCATCGGCACCCGCCGACCATCGGGAGTCACCGCCATCTGCACCCACTCCTGCACGTACGCCTCGTCATTTCTGAGTTCCGGACCGACGGGAACGAACTCGACGTCGCCGACCTTGGGCATCACATCGAGCAACCAGGCCCGAATCTCGTCCTGCCCGTGGAACTCGCCGAAGATCGGATCGATGTAGACCGAATCGGTCGGGTGGAACTGATCGCAGTCGCGGTCGAAGTCGACGTCTCGCGCCGCGGCCACCGGCGCCCCCATGTGTTGCGGCCAACCCGAGAGTCCCGGTGGTGCCGGAATCGGGGCCGCCTCCCCCGATGGTGAAGGTTGGCGGAACGAAACGGTGTCGTACACATCACAGGCCCAATCGAGCCAACCGCCGTTGGATCGACGAACACTGACACCCTTCGACAACGGCGCGGTTCCCTCGCCGGCCCCGATCGCCGACAAATTGATGAACATCTGCCATTCGTCGAGCCACCACGAAGCACCATCGGCTTCGAAGACGACCGGTTCCTGTTGGGGAACGAAATCGATGAACTCGATCTCACCCATCGCCGGGACGAGCCAACCGCGAATGGCCGCCTGTCCGAAGAATGAACCGTAAATCGAATCGAAATATCGCGAACCTTCCGGCGCCATGAAGTCGGCCATCAATTGAATACCGAAGGGCCGACGACCTGACTCGGCCAATCGAGGGTCGGCCAGTGCCTCGTGCATGCCTCGGAGGTCGAGACCACTCGGATCCGTCACGAGCCGATGCACGTTGCGGGCCTCGGTTTCGTTCATCGACGCCAGAAAGCGTTCGACATGGCGACTGGCGGCCCCCATGTCAGAATTTCCGACCGCGAACCAGCGAGCCCGGGCGTTCGCCGGTATCGGCGTCGTTGCGTCGGGTGACTCGACCCTTGACCATCGTGGCGAGATAACCCTTGACCGGCTGAATGAGGCGCGTCCCGCCGGCCGGCAGATCATGGAAGGCCTTGGGCGGAGCCACCGAGAGATTCTCGAAGTCGATCACATTGATGTCGGCTCGCAGTCCGACCTTCAGCCGACCTCGGTCGGCCAGTCCGTACAAGTCGGCGTTGCGAGCGGTCTGCTTGTGAACGAGGAACTCGAGGGGAATCCGATCACCATGGCGTCGATCACGCGCCCAGAACGTCAACTGCGTGGTCGGCATCGTTGCGTCGCAGATCAGAGTCACATGAGCACCGGCATCGGACAGACCCGTCACGGTCGACTCGTGCACCAACATCTCGCGAAGCACTTCCATTCGCTCGTTCACATCGGCTCCGCCCATGAGCGCGCACATCGCGGTTCCGTTGTCGGACACCAAGTAGTCGTACAACACACTCAGAACGTCCTCACCACTCGCCGCCGCGCGGGCGCCCAAGGTGTCGGAGGCCTGAGGTTCGTAGTCCACTGGATCACCGAGTGGATACAGGAATGCGGCGGCCATCTGGAAGATGCGGAACGTGTTGGCCATCGAACCGGGTCGATCGACGGGCGCGTCGTCCTCGCTCAGAATCGCCGCCTTGACCTCTGGCCGACTCATCTCCCGCGCCCGCTCGGCCAACGGCAGATGGGCGAGTTTCATGTAAGTCGGACGACGGAGGAAGGCGTGGTACCCCGAGAGTCCCGATGCCAATCCGATCGGTCGCGACGACACCTGCGGAAACAGTTGCGATCCGTTGCGATTCGCCATCGTCGTCGCGTCGAGAAGTTCACGCCACGTATTGGGCGGATAATCGGGCGATTGCACCAAGGTGAACGTCACCGGTCGGCCGCTGCGCTTCGAGAACTCGGCCATCAGTGCCAACTCGTCGTGCGGGGTCGTCCTCTCCCCTCCGAGGCCTTCGAGCTTTCCGACCGTGCCCGCCGGGATCATCTCGAAGACACCGCGCCGGGCGGCCGCCATCGCGTCGGCGAGGGCAGCGATCTCCTCGGCGGGTGCGAATGTTCCGGGAACCGGCGAGCCATCGAGCGCGCGGTGACCGATCGTGCGCGATGTACTGAAACCGAGCGCGCCGGCATCGAGTGCCTCGCCGAGGAGACGCGACATCTCGACAAGATCGTCGGCGGTCGCGTCTTCATTGCGCGCGCCGCGTTCGCCCATCACGTAGTAGCGCAAAGAACCGTGGGCGACCTGCGTTCCGATGTCGAGCGAATAGCGGCGACTCGCGATGTAGTCCATGTACTCGGGGAAGGTCTCCCATCGGCCCCACTCCATGCCCTCGTAGAGAGCGGTTCCCGGAATGTCCTCCACACCTTCCATGAGTTCGATCAGGGCCTGTTCCGACCCCGGTCGAACCGGCGCGAAACCAACTCCGCAGTTGCCCATCACGATCGTGGTGGCTCCGTTACCGGCCGACGGATCCATCACGTCGTCCCAACTCACCTGACCGTCGTAATGGGTGTGGACATCCACCCAGCCGGGGGTCACCACCGCACCATCGGCGTCGATCACCTCGCGAGCCGGACTCGTGATCGAGCCTCCGACTTCGACGATCAGCCCATCGCGCACGGCGATGTCGCCTCGAGTCGGCGCCGCTCCGGT
>JBEGQB010000136.1:0-5441 GCA_041181165.1 Actinomycetota bacterium | reverse complement strand
TGGGATCCGTTCTGGCGCGCGTCATTGGAACTCGAACTCCCGTTGTCGTTCCACATCCTCACGGTCAAGGGATTCGGCGGCTCGAACTTCCGTGGACCGCGCATGAACAGTTTCATGGCGATCATCCGCGACATCCAGGACATCATCGGCACGTTCATCTTCACCGGCGTGTTCGATCGTCACCCGGATCTGCGCATCGTGGCCGTCGAGGCCGATGCCGGCTGGGCACCGCACTGGATGTATCGAGCCGATCACGCGGCCAAGCGCCACGGAGCCTGGCTCGCCGAAGCAAAGCTGCAACGCAAACCGAGCGAGTACTTCCGCGAGCACATCTACATGACCTTCCAGGACGACTGGACGGCGTTCCGCGCCGCCGATCGTGGAGAGCTACTGCTCAACCCCGATCGGCTGATGTGGGCCAATGACCATCCGCACAGCGACGCGACATGGCCATGGAGCCAGGACGTGATCGCCGAACAGACGGCGGGCATGGATCCGGTCGTGGTGGACCGAATCGTTCGGCGCAATTGCGCCGAGCTCTATCGAATCGAACTCTGAGGAATCAGAGCGGGCGGACGTCGCGGGCTTCGTCGCCCTTGCGTCCCGGGCCGACTTCGAATTCGACCTTCTGACCCTCTTGCAGGGTCTTGAAGCCCTTCGTCTGGATCTGTGAGAAGTGAACGAAGACATCGGGCCCGTCCTCGCGGGAGATGAATCCGTATCCCTTCTCTGCATTGAAGAACTTCACTGTGCCGGTAGCCACGGCGGTACTCGTTTCTCTCTAGAGCCGGGCGTGGTGCCCGACTCCCCCACCCTACGGCATCGGCGGTGGGGAGACGTCAGCCACTACGGTCTTTGTCGTGCGCCGCACCAGCGAGCCGTCCCTGCGACCCGGCGACTATCCCTTCCGCCACGACATTCGTGTCCGCTTCGCCGAGACCGACGCCATGGGCATCGTCCACCACAGCCGCTACCTGCCCTATCTGGAGGAGGCCCGGGTCGAGTACCTGCGATCGATCGGCCACCCCTACGACCGACAACGATCCGATGGCGTCGACTTCGCGGTCCTCGAAGCCCACGTGACCTACCGGCAACCCGTGTATTTCGACGACGTGGTCACGGTGCACCTCGCGTTGTCAGGTGCCACTCGGGTCTCTTTCGGCATCGATTACCTGCTCACGGTGGGTGACGACACCCGGTCGACGGCGACCACCGTCCACGCCTGTGTGAACTCGAACGGCCGACCCGTGCGCCTGCCCGGTTGGCTCGTCGAACTGGGTCAGCAGCTCTGACGCAACGACTAGGGCAGCAACGGCACGACGGCCAGGATTGCGCTTGCGTGGATCTGAGCTTCGTCGGGCGCGAGTGATGGGCCGAGTTCGACGATGAAGGCCGTGTCATCCACGAACGTGCGGCGTTGCCAGGTGGCGGCCACACCGGTGTAGATCCCGCCGGGAACCCCTTCGAGTGGCAAGCCGGTCAGTCGCGCGTACTCGGCGCGCACCGGACCGTCGGGCCCGTCCGACGGGGCGATGCTGAAGGCGTCCTGGTGGTACCAGACCGTCAGATCGGGACGGAGTTCCTCGACGAACGCAGTGAACGCACGGGTCTCGGGTTCACTCGCCGGACCCGGCCCGGCGTATTGCCAATGACCAGGCTCCTCGATCGGACCCCAGTTGTACGGGAAATTGCGATTCAGATCGACAAGGTTGGCGTTGGTTCGTCGCTTCGCCGCGACTCCATCGGGGTTGATGGTCGGGATCATCCACAGATCGACATTGGCAAGAGTCGCGTCATCCGCGAAACGGCTCCGCGGCAGATCGTGCAACTCGCGGATCACTTCGAGGCCGGCCTGCTCATCACCATGTATGACTCCGACCACCAAGATCACGATGCGGTTTGGATCGTCGATGGCGAGACGCGATCCGGGCAGATCGATGCGGTGTGCCACACGAATCGGGCGTCCCTCCACACTGGTCCCGATTGACGAATACTCGGTGACGAGTGTCCACGGTTCGGCGGCGGTCGTCGATGGTCCGGTGGATGTCGTACTCGGCGAGGTGGAGGGCACGAGAGTGGGCTCGGCGACGCGTTCTTCGGGCGCCCCGGAACAGGCGGCCACCACGAGCAGCACCACCGAGATCACCGACATCGCGCGTCGCACATCCACGAAGTCACATTACGCTCGAAACATGAGCACCTCGCAGACCGCACCCTCACCCATCCTCGACAGCCCGACCGAATGGGTGCGGGATCACATCAATCGTTACGTCGCCACCGATGGCGCTGATGGTCACGACTGGAACGGTGTGCCGTGCTGTCTCGTCACGACCAAGGGGCGCAAGTCGGGCCGATGGGTGCGAAGCGCTCTCATCTACGGACGTGACGGCGACGACGTCGTTCTCATCGCGTCGAAGGGTGGTGCGCCCGAGAACCCGTTGTGGCTCGAGAACATGGCGAGCAATCCGGATGTGTGGCTGCAGGTGGGCGCCGACTGCTACTGGTCCACGGCGCGAGTCGTCGATCCGGTGAGCGAGTCCGAACTTCGCACTCGCCTGTGGCAGACGATGGCCGGAATCTGGCCGGCATACGACGAGTACCAAGCCAAGGCCGGATCACGAGTGATCCCGGTCGTGTTGCTTCGTCGTCGCTGATCAGGCAACTCGGGTTCAGATCACGGCTTCGATGAGCCGCGGTCCGGTCTGGCGCATCGCGGATCGGAACGCGGCCGAGAAATCCTCGACGGTCGTGACCCGCACCGCATCCACTCCCATTCCTTTGGCCAACGAGACCCAATCGATGTCGGGATTCGAGAGGTCGAACATCGACAGCGCCTTGGTGTCGCCCTCGGCCAACAAGTCCTTCGCTCCGGTCCTCGACAACTCCACGCGCAGAATCGCATAGGCGCGGTTGGAGAAAATCACCGTCGTCACGTCGAGATTCTCACGAGCTTGTGTCCAGAGCGATTGCACGGTGTACATGGCTCCGCCGTCACCGTGCAAGCAGACCACCTTGCGATCGGGACAAGCCACCGCTGCACCGCCGGCCAATGGCAGACCCTGGCCGATCGATCCGCCGGTGAGCGAGAGATGATCGTGGGGTCGCGCCGTGGCCAACGCGAGCCCGGGACCGAGTGAGTTCGTGGCACCTTCATCGGACACGATCGCGCCATCGGGAAGATGGCGCGCCACGATCCGGCCGATCGTGAACTGATCGAGGTCACCACTCGGCTCGTCCGGCAGATCGAGTTCCACCACCGGTGGCGAAGCACCGAAGGCCAATGCCACTGCTTCGAGCGCACCGACTCCGTCCTCGTGCGCATGAGAGAGATAGGTGATCGATGTGTGGGGGGCGGTGCACCAACCGGGACGGCCCGGGTAACCGAAGAACGAGACCGGCGGCTTGGCTCCCACCAGCACGAGATGATCGAGGGTCGCCAACGACTCCACGAGTTGTTCGGCGAAGTAGGGCAATCTCTCCACTGTGACACGACCGGCACCTCGCTCGAGGCGGGGCGCAAAGGTGTCGCACAGAAGTCGTGCCGAAATCGATGACGCGATTCGGCCGGCGGCGCGCAATCCGCGCTCTTGCAGAGCGGTACCGCGCATCAGGATCCCGACGCGCTCGCCGGCCTTCTCGGCCCGTCGCAACAGATCGACGACTTCGGTCACCGTCGAGTCGGAAACCGCCGAAGGGCCCTGAACGGCGAGTGGCTCGGCCACGTGAGCACCGTCCAGCCATGCAACGTCGGCTGGCAACACGAGCGTCGCGATCTGGCCCGGCGCTTGCCGAGCCGCCTGCACCGCCCGCGCGGCGTCGGCCGACACCGTCGCCGCCGACGTGGACGAGTGCAACCACGCCGATACCGGCCGGGCGAAACCGGCGATGTCCGAAGCGAGCGGCGCGTCGTATTGCGCGTGCGTGATCGCGTGATCGCCGACGACGTTGACGATCGGTGACGCAGCACGACGTGCGTTGTGCAAATTGGCGAGTCCGTTGGCCAGACCCGGGCCGAGGTGCAACAAGGTGACCGGCGGCTTCTCGGCCATACGCGCGTAACCGTCGGCCATGCCGGTGACGACGCCTTCGAAGAGACCGAGTACGGCGCGCATGCCTTCGGCCCGGTCGAGAGCGGCCACGAAGTGCATCTCGGAAGTGCCCGGATTGGCGAAGCAAACCTCGACCCCCGAACGCACGAGTGTCCGCAGAAGTCCCTCGGCCCCGTTCACGAAGCGCCCCCTCTGCACATCGGCACAACCGTACTGCCCCATCCGCGACGGACCTCCGTACGTTGCCAACATGACCAGCGAGAAGAACCCGATCGCCGTCGTGGCCGTCACTCAGAACGAAACTCGAGTGTGGCTCGCCGGCCTCGACCACGATGCCCTGCCCATACATCTGCAACCGCCGAGCGATCTCGGCCAGCACCACCACGTCCGTCAGGCCCAGCATCATCGGGGCCACGACACCGACCACGACGACCCCGACTACTTCGAGTCGATTGCCCGAGCGCTCGCCGGCACCGAGGAGATCCTGCTTTTCGGCCACGGCCACGGCAAGGCGAGTCACATGCTGCGGTTCACGCAGTACCTCGAACGCAAGCATCCTTCGATCGCTCGGGCGGTGGTCGGGGCAGTCGACAGCGACCTGAACGCCCTGACCGAACCGCAGATCCTCGCCGAGGCCCGAACCTGGTTCCGCACCTACCATCGGACCGGAATCAAGGGTCGGGCGTCGCACTAGTTTCGAAGGCGTGGCGGCCGAGGGGTCGAAAACGACAGAAAAAATGGGGGTATCCGCGAACCGGCTCAGTCCCCGTACTACGGTCTGACCCATGAAGAAACGTGACCTCATTCAGGCAGTTGCACTCCACACCGATGTCGACAACAAGACAGCGGGCAAGCTCGTCGAAGGAACAATCGACGTGATCTTGGCCACTGTTGCGAAGGGCGAGATCGTCAACCTCTCCGGATTCGCCAAGTTTGCGAAGATCAAGCGCCCGGCGCGCATGGCTCGCAACCCAGCGACGGGAGAGCAGATCAAGGTGAAGGCCAAGACCGTCGCCAAGATCACGGCGCTCAAGGGCTTCAAGGACATCGCTCTCGGAGTTGCTCCTGCACCCAAGTTGAACACCAAGCGTTCGGCACCGGCGGCCAAGCCCGCCAAGCCGGCGGCGAAGAAGTCGGCCAAGAAGGTTGTCAAGAAAGCCGCTCCGAAGAAGAAGGTTGCCAAGAAGGCTCCGGCTCGCAAGACCGCTGCCAAGAAGCGCCGCTAATCAAGTTCTCCGTCGACACCTTCGACGGACACGAACGACAGGACCGGTCAGCCGAGTAATCGGCGGCCGGTCCTTCGTTTTTGCCAAGTTCTTCCACTCAGAGTCGGCTCGATCCGACCATGGCGATCATGGTGCCGAACATCAGGAATGGCCCGTAGGCGATCAA
>JBEGQB010000135.1:0-5455 GCA_041181165.1 Actinomycetota bacterium | reverse complement strand
CGACAGTGGAACCTTCACCAAACTCGACGAGGCCAAGCGCCCCAACAGCTACTGGGCTCACAGCGATCCGGGTGACGTCGCCCGCGTCGAGGACCGCACGTTCATCTGCTCGAACGACAAGGACGACGCCGGTCCGAACAACAACTGGCGCGAACCAAGCGAGATGCGTGCCGAGATGAAGCGTCTCTACGAGGGCACCATGAAGGGTCGCACGATGTACGTGGTTCCCTTCAGCATGGGACCACTCGGCTCGCCCATCGCCCACATCGGAGTTCAACTCACCGACTCTGCGTACGTGGCCGTGAGCATGCGCATCATGACCCGCATGGGCCAGGGAGCACTCGACGTGCTCGGCAACAACGACTGGGTTCCGTGTCTGCATTCGGTCGGTGCTCCGCTCGTGGACGGTCGAGCCGACTCGGCGTGGCCCTGCAACCCCGACAACAAGTACATCGTCCACTTCCCCGAGACGCGCGAGATCTGGTCGTATGGGTCCGGCTACGGCGGCAACGCCCTGCTCGGCAAGAAGTGCTTCGCTCTGCGCATCGCCTCGGTGATGGCCCGCGACGACGGCTGGCTCGCCGAGCACATGCTGATCCTGAAGCTCACCAATCCCGCCGGCGAGGCCAAGTACATCGCGGCGGCGTTCCCGTCGGCATGTGGCAAGACCAACCTCGCCATGCTCGTGCCGACCATCCCGGGCTGGAAGGCCGAGACGATCGGCGACGACATCTGCTGGATGAAGTTCGGTTCCGACGGGCGTCTGTATGCGATCAATCCCGAAGCGGGATTCTTCGGCGTGGCCCCCGGAACCGGCTACGACACCAATGCCAATGCCATGCACACACTGTGGGGCAATTGCATCTTCACGAACACCGCTCTCACACCCGATGGTGACGTGTGGTGGGAGGGCATGAGCGAGCAGGCTCCCGCTCGCGCCATCGATTGGAAGGGCAACCCATGGACCCCGGAGTCCGATACTCCGGCCGCACATCCCAATGCGCGTTTCACCGCTCCGGCTTCTCAGTGCCCATCGGCGGCGCCCGAATGGCAGGACCCGGCCGGTGTGCCGATCTCGGCCATCCTGTTCGGCGGACGTCGACGCACCACGGTTCCGCTCGTGACGCAGGCCTTCGACTGGGAGCACGGCGTGTTTCTCGGCTCGATCATGGCCTCGGAAACCACCGCCGCCCAGCAGGGTGCGGTCGGAAATCTGCGCTTCGATCCCATGGCCATGCTTCCGTTCTGCGGTTACAACATGGCTGATTACTTCGCACACTGGTTGAACATCGGATCCAAGGGGAACACCTCGAAACTGCCGAAGATCTTCTTCGTCAACTGGTTCCGACGCGACGAGAACGGTCGGTTCCTCTGGCCCGGATACGGCGAGAACAGCCGGGTACTGAAGTGGGTCTTCGAGCGAGTCTCCGGTTCGGCCGATGCCGTGCAGACCCCGATCGGATTTCTGCCGGCCGATGGCTCACTCGATGTCGCCGGACTCGACATCGCCCAGTCCGATCTGGACCAACTGCTCTCGGTCGATGTCGAGGGTTGGCGATCAGCCATCCCGCAGATCAAGGATCACTACGCGCAATTCGGTCCCAAGTTGCCGAGCCGACTGGCCACGCAACTCGACCAGCTCGCCGGAGCTCTCTGACGATCAGGTCTGGCCGACGAGCATCGCTCGGATGCCCAGACCCATCAGGAAGAGGCCACCAAGGCCGTACAGCAGATACAGACGATGCCGCATCTGGTTGCGATAGCTGTAGATGATCGCCACTGCCATGATCCCGACGAATCCGTAGAACGCATGGAACTGCGGGAACTCGAGCTTTTCCTTGTTCACGAGAATGACGCCCAAAGTGACCTGCACGAAGATCGTGAGTTGAGCAAGAAGCGTGAACCACCACAACGCTCGGCTACGAAGCCCTTCGAACCGGTGGGCACCCAGCGCCCATAGTCCGGCCAACCCGTTGGCGACGATGACGAACCAAGCCCACGATTCGTGGAGATCGAGCAACATCAGCGCCGGCACGAGATCAAACCCTAGTCACTCACCACACGGCGTACCGCCGTACAACGACAACACCACACCGCTCGATGCATCATCGGACAACGTTCCCCACAGTGTGGGCTCGAGTTCGAAACCGGGACCGAACACGGCGTCACTGAATATCTCGGCCGAGTCGTAGACGCGGTCGATGTCGGACACCGTCGAGCCGATGGTCACGCCCCCATCAGTCGCCGGTCCGAGCGGGTCGACGACGTCGTCCTCAGTCGGTCCGTACTGCCACTGGAAGAAGTGGCGAACGCCGGAGTCGAAGTCACTTTCGTCGCCGAATAGCAACAGAAGATCACCCCAACGAACTCCGCGAACCTCGGTTCCCGGACAACTGCCGAATTCGGAGTACGCATCGATCCATCCGGTGTCGGACTCGGGGGCGCCGAGAAAGGCCGTGACGTAATCGATGGCGGCATCGGGATCGACGCCGAAGCGGATGTCTCCGAGCGAGTCCGCCCGGAGCACGAGATCAAGTGTCTCGGGGAACGTCGACGATGTCGAAGACGACGAAGTCGATGTGGTGCTGGCCACCGCAGTGGTCGTCGTCTCGGATGCGAGCGTGGTCGTCGAGGTCGTGGCCGGCGTCGGCAACGGAGCCAAGGTGTCGGCGTCGGACCCACTCGAACCACAGGCGACGAGCAACAACGACACACCGATCAGAGGAGCAGCGAGTCGACGCATGGGCTCAGTCTGCCGGTTCAGCGAATGAGAGTGTCGGCTTGACGGCCGCGTTCGACGAGACGGAGTTCACCATCGTCACCGACGTCGACCACGGTCACCGACGCATTGTCGAGACTGTCGATCACCAAACGATCGTCACCGATACACGAGCCGATCACTGCGTTGATGGCGATGAAGTGGGAAAAGATCACCGAATCGGATGGCCGCGAGGCGACGAAATGGACGACACCATCACGGAATTCGGTGTATCTGGTTCCGAGATCCGACCAGCGGCCCGCCATCGCCGAACGCAACCACGGGACACGCTCCCCCATCGGAATTTCGGGCGGGGACGGGATCTCACGCACCTCTTCGGCGATGGTCAACACGGAATGTTCGAGTCGCCACTCGGCCAGTAGGTACGACGCCGTCTCCCGACACCGCCGCAACGGACTCGAAAACGTCGCCATGGGAGTCAGCCGGCCCAATTCGTTGGCGGTACGCGATGCCTGCTCGCGGCCGAGGTCGTCGAGGCCCGGATCAGGATCTGTGTCCCACCCAGCGGCGGCGCGACCGTGGCGCACCAGATAGATCCGCTTCACAGGAACCAGCCTGGACGAGCACCACCTGGCTCGCCCGGTTCGATGAACCACTCGGTTCCAAAGGCCATGGCGAAGACCTCGGGTGGCATCTGCAGAAAGAAGCTGCTGTCGGTGATCTGGCTCCGGTGACAGGCAATCGACGCACGCTTCGTCTCGACGTACGGCGAGACGTCCACGGCCATCGTGATTTCGTCCTCGGTCGAGCCAAACGGATTGCCGTCATCGGCCGGTTGATCCGGATCGAATTCCTCGTTCCCCGGGTTCTCGCTCATCATCTTGGTGAGACGAGTGCGATTCATCGTCGATTCGAGCAGACGAACCACGCGTCCGCGCTGGGCACAGACCCCAGCGGCGCGATGGCCAACGCGGTGGACCTGGATGTGATCCGGATGCCCGTAGCCACCATGCCAGTCGTAACAAACGAGCACATCGGCTGCCACCTCGTCGAGGATGTCGGCCAGCCGCGCCGACGCGTCATCGATGTCGGCCCGCATGAACGCCCCAGGCTCGTCGTTCTGCGGCCAACCGGTCATTCCGCTGTCGTGGTAACCCAGCCATCGCACATCCTCGACACCGAGGGTTCCAGCCGATGCTTGGGTTTCGCGTCGTCGACGATCAACCAACGATTCGTCGGCGAGGTCGTCGGGCTTCTCACCGTGACGGCCATCGGTGGCCATCACGAGCACGACCCGATGACCTTCGTCGACGGCCCGGGCTATCGAACCACCGGTTGCAATGGATTCGTCGTCGGGATGGGCGTGAAGGAAGACGACGGTGCTCACGCGTCGACCACGGCACCAGAGCCGATCAATCGATCGGCATCCGAGGCCGAAAAACCCCATTCGGTCAGAATCTCGCGCGAATGCTGACCCGGATGAGCCGGAGGTGATGCCACCACAGGAACCGTTCGCGAGAACCTCGGGGCAGGAGCCGGTTGTTTGACTCCGGCGATCTCGACGACCATGCCGCGCTCGACGTTGTGGGGATGGCGCGCCGCTTCACTCATGGTGAGCACGGGCGCGAAACAGACGTCGGTGGCTTCCATGACGGCGCACCATTCATCACGGGTCTTGGAACGGAAGACGTCGGCGATGCGCTTCTTCAAATGTGGCCAATTCGCCTTGTCCATCTGCTTGGCGAATTCAGGATCGCCGTCGAGCCCCGTGAGACGAAGAAGTTCGGCGTAGAACTGTGGCTCGATCGAGCCGATCGAAATGTACTTGCCGTCCTTGCATTCGTAGGCGTCGTAGAAGTGGGCGCCGGTATCGAGCAAGTTGGTGCCACGATTGTTCTCGTCGTGGGCACCCATCTGGGAGAACGCCCAGAACATCGTCATGAGGATCGCCGTGCCGTCGACCATGGCGGCATCGACGACCTGACCCTTGCCGCTCTTGACCGACTCGAGCAGGGCACAGACCACCCCGAAGGCGAGGAACATTCCTCCGCCACCGAAATCGCCGACCATGTTCATCGGTGGGACCGGACCCTCACCGGCACGGCCGAAGTGCGCGAGCGCTCCGGCCAATGAGATGTAGTTGATGTCGTGCCCGGCTGCTTGCGCGTACATGCCGGTCTGCCCCCATCCGGTCATCCGACCGAAGACGAGCTTTGGATTCCGCTTCAAACAGACGTCCGGGCCGACTCCGAGACGCTCCATCACCCCCGGACGGAAACCCTCGATCAACGCGTCGGCCGATTCGACCAGACGAAGAAGGGTCTCGACTCCTTCGGGATTCTTCAAGTCGATGGCGATGTTGCGTCGGCCTCGCTGCAAGATGTCGCCACCCGGCGTGTCGGGAGCCGGACCGCGTACGGCTTGACTCCTCTCCACTCGGATGACTTCGGCACCCATGTCCGACAGCAACATTGCCGCGAATGGGCCGGGGCCTATGCCGGCGATTTCGATGATGCGATAACCAGAGAGCGGACCTGCCATGGCCCGATCGTATTCAGCGTCGCCCTTCACGCAGCCATTCGGCCAACCGAACGTGGGAAGCGATCGCGCCGGTGATCAGGGGCTGCAAGGGTGGCGGAAGGTCGTGCCCCATGTCGGCCACCATCATCAGGGAGGCTCCGGGCACGAGGGCCGCCGTCCGCTCACCACCACTCGGTGGAATCAAAGTGTCGTCAC
>JBEGQB010000134.1:0-5625 GCA_041181165.1 Actinomycetota bacterium | reverse complement strand
CTGTATTGACGACGGCGGTGATCCGTTGCGGATCGACGATGCCGACGAGACCGCGCAGGAAGCGGGCGGCGCCGACTCCTCCGGCGAGAACGGTGATCATCTCTTCATTCTTCCGGTCAGGAGCCGCTGGCAGCGACCCGGCGGTAGAGCTCGATCATCTGTTTCGTGGTTCGCTCCCATGAGAACTGTTGTCGTTGCGCTGTGCCTCGCGCGATGAGATCGCCGACGAGTTCCGAGTCGGTCAGCAGGCGAATGATCGCCTCCGACCAGGCATCGGTTTCGGTTGCACCCACGAGCAGAGCCGCGTCTCCGGCAACTTCCGGGATCGAACCGACCCGCGAGGCGACGATCGGTGTCCCGTGGGCCATCGCTTCGAGGAGCGGAAAGCCAAATCCCTCGTCGAGTGATGGATAGGCGAGCACGGCCGCCCGATCGAGCAGCCACGTCGCGGTGGCATCGGACACCCGTCCGAGGACCACGACCCGATCGCGTGCATCCGCGTCGAGGTTCGCGATCGCCGCATCGATCACCGGATCGTCGTCGCCGGCTCCACCGGCCAGCACGAGACGTACGTCGGAGTGGGCGGCAGCCACGGCACCAAAGGCGCGCACCAGAGTCGCAAGATTCTTGCGCCGCTCGCGGGTTCCGATCGACACGACGTACGGAGAACCACCGACCAATTCCTTCGGGATGTCGGCACCTTCGGTCGGGCCACGGGAGAGCACGGTGAGATCGCCGAGGTGCACGACGGTCACATCGCAGTCAGGGAAGTGCCCGCGCAATCGTTCTGCGGTCGCGTGTGACGATGCGTGGACATGCGCGCCCTCGTCGATCGAGCGTCGAAGAACTCTCATGGCCGCCCGAACATCGGCATGCACACGACCGAGATTCTCGAGGGCCCAGCAGTCGTACACCGAGACGAGACGCGGTCGGCGACTCGGTGGAACCACATAGTTCGTTCCATGAACGAGATCGGCACCGTCGAGCCGGTGATCGACGCGGGGTCGACCGAATCGTCCCCAGAGTTCGAGAGCTGGTCGAGCGGGCAACGGAAGACGTCGGGTATCGGCCGACAGCGATGCCCGGAAACTCAGCACGTACGGAACGACGCTGACTTCATCCGAAGCTTGCAACCTCTGCAGTAATTCAGCGGTCGCCCGGGCGATCCCCGTTGCCGGTCCATGCAAGGGACCGGAGTCGAATGCAACGGTCGGCACGGACCGATTGTACGGCGGGCTCTGGTGATCCTGTGTCCGGGATCGATGACCCGTAGAATGCACACACGCTCAGTGGTTGGGCGCTCGTGAAGGAGTCACATGCCCCGCGCCCTCATCACCGGAGTCACTGGCCAGGACGGTCAGCACCTGGCCGAGTTCCTGCACAGCAAGGGCTATCAGGTCTTCGGTGTCGTCAAGGGTCAGAACAATCCCAAGCTCGAGATGATGCGCGACGAGTTTCCCTATGTCGAGATCGTTCCCGGTGATCTCGCCGATCTGCCATCACTCGTCAAGGCACTCGAAGTCGCCCAACCCGACGAGGTCTACAACCTCGCTGCCATCTCTTTCGTCGCCTTGTCGTGGAATCAGGCCGAGTTGACGTCGAACCTCACCGGCACCGGAGTTCTGCGGATGCTCGAAGCCGTGCGCATGGTGGGTGGCGCCGAGAACAACAAGATCCGCTTCTATCAAGCGTCGTCGTCGGAGATGTTCGGGAAGGTCCGTGAGATCCCGCAATCGGAGAAGACGCCTTTCCACCCGCGCTCACCGTACGGCTGCGCCAAGGTGTTCGGTCACCACATCACGGTCAATTATCGGGAGAGCTACGGCCTCTACGCCTGCTCGGGAATCCTCTTCAATCACGAAGGGCCGCGTCGAGGCGTGGAGTTCGTCACTCGCAAGGTCACCAACGCCGCAGCGCGAATCAAGCTCGGTCTGCAGGACGAACTGGTGATGGGCAACCTCGACGCCAAGCGCGATTGGGGATACGCCGGCGATTATGTGAAAGCTATGTGGCTCATGTTGCAGCAACCCGAGCCGGACGACTTCGTGATCGCCACCGGCGAGACGCACACGATCGAAGAGCTCGTCGAGCGGGCCTTCGCCGAACTCGGGCTCGACGACTGGAAGCGTTACGTCCGCCAGGATCCGAAGTTCTTCCGCCCGGCCGAAGTCGATCTGCTCATCGGTGACGCGAGCAAGGCCCGTGAAAAGCTGGGTTGGGTGCCCGAAGTGGGCTTTCCCGAACTGGTCCGAATGATGGTTCAGCACGACCTGAAGCGCGAAGCCATCAAGGCCGGTCTGCCACTTCCCGGCTGATCAGCCCTCCATCAGGCGCTCGTTGAGAGCGTCCATGGCCGAGTCGGCATCGACGGTTGCTCCGTGAGCGAGTAGCTTTCGCAAGGACATCGCGAAGAAGGCGAGAGCGGCCAGTGAGCTGGCGACGAGCGCGATCTCGACCCGCAAGAAGAGATCGTCCGACGCCAACCAGCAGACGATCACGAAGACGGCCATGGCCATCAGCCAGCCGATGCCGACTCGCGCGTGTCCGTGCAAGGCGATGACTGCTTGCGCAGTGCCGAGGGCCACCATGTACACGGCACTGCCGAGCGCGAGCATCGTGAGAGTTCGACGATCGAGTCCACCGTCGTACATCACGTCGAGGACCGGCGGTCCGAAGGCAAACGAGCCGAGCGTGCCGATGGTTCCGACGGCGATCACAACGATCATCAGACGTCGGAATCCGAGTCGGAACTCACCGAGATCACCCCGCGCGGCGAGTCGGGCCAGACGGGGGAGAAGAGCCGCCTGAACGGCCTGGAAAAGGAAGAGCGGAACACGCGACAAGAGGACGCCGTTGCCGAAATGCGTGACCTTTTCGGATTCCGAAGCCGAGGCCAGGATGTCGATGGCGATGGGCCCCGCATTCACGAGACCGGCGCCCATCAGCGAGCCGAGGAGCAGCCATCCGAGATTCGGCGTCACCTCCGTCCACGGCGCTTCGGGTCCGGGAGTCGTGGCGAGTTGGCCACGCAAGCCGACGAGGAGGACTCCACTCAACGGAGAGAGAGCGATCAGCATCGCGTAGGCGCCGACTTCGTCCACGCCCAATTGCCACAACACGATGCAGCCGACGACGCGCACGAGACCGTCGGCCCCCATCACGATTCCGTAGGCCACGAATCGGCCCTCACCCGAACAGATGCCTCGAGCCAGGTGCGTGGGCGCATAGGTCGTGAAGGCGACGATCAGCCCGACGGTCACCAACGCGTAGCCCTCGAAGAATTCTGAGGTGGCCAGGCCGCTGAACGCCGCGAGTATCACGATGACGGCGCCGGCGATGATGCCACCGAGGGGCACGACGCGGCGCACGATCGGGCGACCACCGATTCCGAGCGCCCGACGATGGGCGAGGGCCCGACCCATTTCTTGTTCGAGGGGCAGGAAGAAGCCGGGGGCGAGAACGAAGGTCGCGAACCACAGCGCAACGATCGGTTTGAAGGCGTCCTTGCCGAGGGCTTCTTGGCCGACCTTGAAGAACGCGTAACTCGAGAGTCCAGCGACGAGGAGACCAGCGCCGACGGCGAGGGTTCCTTCGGGAAGAGGCAGACGCGATTCGCTGCGGACGTCATCGGACCTGTTCAAGCCACGTCACGCTAGCGATGTCGATCACCGGACATCTTCCATTCCCGCTGGTAGACAGCAGGCCCGATCAACGAGCGACCTCGTCGGGGCAGGTCAGACGACTAGCCTCGGCGCATCGTGGAGTCATCACCCACCAGTGCCGGATTGCCGTCCCGGGCACCTTCATCAGCCGCTTCATCCGGTTCGACCTCGGCGTTACCGGGAGTGGTGGCGACCGTCGTGGTCGGCCCGCCCAGCCCCGACCTGGAAGCGACCCTGGCCAGCCTCGTGGCCCAGGACTACCCAGCTCTGCAACTTCTCGTTCTCGTGACCCAGGACGACGAAGTGGCAGCGATCTCCGAGCGGGTCCGAAGCATCAGCCCGCAAGCCCACGTGCGAGGGATCGGCAACGACGTCGGATTCGGCCCGGCCGCGAATCAGGTGCTGAAACTCGTCGAAGGTGACGGGGGCTTCTTCCTGCTGATGCACGACGATGTCGCGCTCGAACCGACCGCAGTCCGGCTCCTCGTCGAGGAAATGTTCCGATCGAACGCAGGTCTGGCCGGTCCCAAACTCGTCGACTGGGACGAACCACGAGTGCTCTCGTCGGTGGGATTCGACGTCGACCGTTTCGGGGAACTCGACGACGGACTCGAGCCACACGAGATCGATCAGGAGCAACACGATGCCGTACGCGACGTGTTCGCGCTGTCGTCGGCCTGCCTCATGGTGCGCGCCGATCTCTTCCGACGCATCGGAGGATTCGAGTCGTCGATCGCCTTCCATGGTGAAGCCCTCGATCTGTGCTGGCGTGTGCACCTCGCCGGCGCACGAGTTCTCGTTGTGCCATCGGCCGTGGCTCGGCACCATCACCAATTCGCCGAGCGACGCCCCGACCTCGTGAGCGACCACCAAGCCGAAACGAACCGGATCTCGACCGTCTCCTCACTGACGGGCGCCGCGCGACTGCCGTTCGTCATCGTCGGGGTATTGGTTCTCTCCGTGGCGTCGGCCGTGGTGTCGTTGGTGCGTGGTCGTCCGCGTATTGCGGGAGGTCGCCTGCTCGCTCCACTGCTCGCGCTCGGTGATGTCGTGTCGATCTTGCGCAGGCGGCGAGCGGCGCGGGCGATTCGCGAAGTTCCCGACCGCGAGATCGCTGATCTACAGGTGTCGGGAAGCGTGCGATGGGGGCGCTTCACCCGCCACCGACAGACGATCGACACCATCGATCGGACCCCGACGGTGGATCGCACGCCGCTCGCGCTGGCCACCTGGGCCGTTCTCGTTCTTCTTCTGCTTCTCGGATCGCGTCAGATCATCAGCGGTGGAGTACGGCCGATCGGCGAACTACTGGAAATACCGAATTCTCCGCTCGATCTCATTCGTTCCTATCTCTCGGGCTGGTGGGACCGCGGACTCGGCTCGACCACCGCTCAGCCCACGGGGCTCTTCGTTCTCGGCCTCACCGGACTGTTGTCGTTCGCACAGATGGGCTTCGTCCAAACCTTCGGGGTCGTCGCATTGGTGTTCGGCGGATGGCTGGGTATGGCTCGCCTGAGCGCGGTGACAGCGAATCAACGTGCCCGACTGATCGCGGTCGTCGTCTATGCCGCTGTTCCTTTGCCATATGCCGCGATTGCCTCCGGACGAACCGCGGCACTCGTCGCTTACTCGGTCATCCCATGGGTTCTTCACCTCGGCCGTCGATTCAGCGGACTCGGATCGGTGGTGGCCGAAGACGCCGACGACGAATCGATCGAACACCCCTCCACCTCTCAACGCGTGGCGCTCATCGCCAAACTCGTTCTTCTCGTGGCGCTCGTCGCGGCTTTCGTTCCGTCGGCGGCCGTGGTGGCACTCGTGGCTCTGGTCGTCTTCTCACTGAGCGGAGCGCTCGCCGGTGGTTCATGGCGGGCCGCCGGGCTCGGGGTCGCGGCCTCGGTGGTGGCGTTCACCGGCGCGGTCGTTCTCAATCTTCCTTGGTCGACGCGCTGGATCGAATCCG
>JBEGQB010000133.1:0-5635 GCA_041181165.1 Actinomycetota bacterium | reverse complement strand
TATTCACGCGTGGTGCGTGGCGAGGAGTCGAAGTACTCCTCGTGGTGCGAACTCGCCAAATAACCCCCCACCACCCCTCGTGGTTCTGGTGAGGATTTTTCACCTCATAGGTGAAGAACTCCCATCAGAATCGCGGCGTTTGCGGGCGGCCAGGCCGCCCATGCACTCGAAGGCCAGACGGTGGGCCATGTTCACGGTGAGTTCGCTCACGTCGTAGGCCGGCGCAACCTCCACGATGTCGATGCCCACCACATGGTGATCGAGGCACAACTGCCTCACCATGCGCAACAAGTCGGCCGACACGATTCCGCCCGGTTCGGGGGTGCCGGTCCCGGGGGCATACGACGGATCGAGACTGTCGATGTCGATCGAGATGTAGAGGTGATCGGCCATGCCGAGTGCCTGTCCGATGGCGTCGTCCATCACGGAGCGGAATCCGCGTTCCCAGATGTCCTGCATGGTGAACCAGCGCATTCCCTGCGCGCCCATCCAGTCGAAGACTTCCTTTGGTGGCCAGTACCCGCGCAGGCCGACCTGGACGAAGTGTGTTCCAGGGATCGCGCCGCTCTCGATGAGTCGTCGCATCGGTGTGCCGTGGCTCGCCAGGTTGCCATCGCAACTCTCGGCAGTATCGGCGTGCGCATCGAAGTGGATGAGGCCGACCGACCCACGGCCGTAAGCATCGGCCACCGCCGTGGCCGAGGGCCAGGTGATCGAGTGGTCGCCGCCGAGAACGATCGGCACGATCCCGCGTCGAGCGATTTCGCCCACGCGGTCCTTGATGTTCGCGTGGCTCTTCTCGGTCTGGCCGTGCGGGCAATAGGCGTCACCGAAGTCGACGACTTCGAGCCAGTCGAAGATCTCGATGCCGAGGTCGAGGTGATAGGTGCCCGGTTCGTAGGCCTGCGTTCGAATGGCCCGCGGGCCGAAACGTGCACCGGGGCGATTGGTGGTGGAGATGTCGAAGGGCGCCCCGACCACGGCAACATCGGGTTTCCACGAGTCGAGTTCGGTTGGCTCGGTCAGAAAAGGCCGTTGACCGAAGGTCGAGAGGCCGCCGAACACGTAGCCGAGCTCGAGTTGCTCGCGCATTCCATCGGAGATCTCGCGCTTGGGCTGATCGCCTCGATCGATCGATGACACACCGCCACGCTACCGATGCGCGGTTTCACGACGAGGAGACGCGCAATGACGAACTTCGCCCGCATGAAGGAGAACCCCGGGCGGTGCTGCCAGGCGACCGGCGCTCCACCCGGGGTTCCCAGGTCGAGGACATCCACCGGTGAACGAATTCGGGTTGTTACCTTTGATTCGCTCACTTGGCTCGCCCGTCGGAGTTGCCCCCGGCGGGCGAGTTGCCATTTCGGCCTCGAATCGCTGGGCCTCCCCACCGGATCGAGGGACGGAAATGTCCTCTCCCAAAGCGCCCGTCTCGCCGGTTGTCCCTAGTAGGAGCCGGCGGACCGGTTCCTGCGGTGGACGACCGGTGTCGTGACGCCTCAGTGGCGACACTCTGGAACACACATTTCCGCAGGTCAAGGGAGATTTTTCTGCCCACAGGGTTATCCACCGGATTTCTCGATCGTCCACACCCGAACCCGATGTATTCACCTCCGGTTCACATGGTTTCCCACAGGCAATCCACACCCCGATCCGGCCCGGCGTTGACGGGGGAGGGTCGAACCGGTTGACTAAGGGGCGATGAACGCTTTCGTTGCCCCGGCCGCTGTTGCGATCATCATTATTCGTTAGCGCACGGGTTCGTCTCGTGCGCTGTCGCCGCCCATCGGGCGGCGTTTTTGTTTCTCGGGACGACTCAAGCACAGCACCACAACAACCGATACAGAAACAGTCGAGGAAACGGAATCAACCATGAGCGACATGATCGAAGTGTTCGACACCACATTGCGCGACGGCCTTCAAGTCGAAGGCGTGTCGGCGACGGTCGAGGACAAACTGCGCATCGCCGAGCAACTCGATTATCTGGGCGTCCACTACATCGAGGGTGGTTGGCCCGGAGCCAATCCGAAGGACATCGAGTTCTTCGCTCGAGCTGCCACGGAGTTGAAGCTGACGTCGAGCACCCTCGTCGCCTTTGGCTCGACCCGTCGCCCCAAGGGCAAGGTCGACGACGACGCCACGTTGCGCAATCTTCTCGACGCCAACACCAGCGCGGTGTGCATCGTGGCCAAGAGCTGGGACTACCACGTTCTCAATGCATTGCAGACGACACTCGACGAAGGTGAGGCGATGATCGCCGACTCCGTCGAGTTCCTCGCCGGGAACGGTCGCCGAGTGATGGTCGACATGGAGCACTTCTTCGACGGCTTCAAGCGTAACCAGGAGTTCGCACTGCGGGCCCTCGAGGCCGCGGTCGTGAAGGGCGCGAGCCACGTTGTGCTCTGCGACACCAATGGTGGAAGTCTCCCCAACGAAGTCGCTGACATCGTGCAGGTCGTGAAGCGCCACGTTGGCAACGACGTCGTCATCGGTATCCATTGTCACGACGACACGGGCTGCGCGGTGGCGAACTCGATGGCCGCCGTGCTGAACGGTGCGCGTCACGTGCAGGGCACGCTGAACGGTCTCGGTGAGCGCACCGGTAACACGAATCTCACCACGGTGATCCCGAACCTGCAGTTGAAGCTCGGTTACGCGTGTCTGCCCGAAGGTCGTCTCGAGCGCCTGACGGCGGTGAGCAATCACGTCGCCGAAGTCCTCAATCGCCCGCTCAATCCGCAGGCCCCGTACGTCGGTGCGTCGGCCTTTGCCCACAAGGCGGGGCTCCACGTGAGTGCCATCGCCCGGGCCAAGGATGCCTACGAACACGTCGATCCCGAACTCGTCGGCAACGGCACCCGGTTCGTCGTGAGCGAGATGGCTGGCCGAGCGACCATCACCATGAAGGCCGATGAACTCGGTCTGGAGATGGATGGTCCGGCGGTGAACCAAGTGATCGACGACCTGAAGCGCCTCGAGCACGAGGGCTATCACTTCGAAGCCGCCGACGCCTCGCTCGAACTGCTCATGCGTCGGGCCACCGGTTGGGAGCAATCGTTCTTCCGCGTGGAGAGCATGCGCGTGATCACCGACGAGACGACCTCGGGTGATTTCACGACCGAGGCCACCGTGAAGGTCTGGGTCGGACCCGAGGGCACGGCAAACCGACATGTGCACACAGCCGAGGGCAACGGTCCGGTGAACGCCATCGACAAGGCTTTGCGCGCCGCGGTTGCCGGGGCGTACCCGCAACTCGCCAAAGTTCACCTCACCGACTACAAGGTCCGGATCCTCGATGGTGCCACCGCAACCGGCGCGGTGACCCGCGTACTTCTCGACGCCACCGATGGCGAACGCACCTGGACGACGATCGGTGTGAGCCCGAACATCATCGAGGCCTCGTGGCGTGCCCTCGAGGAATCGCTCGTGTACGGCCTGCTTCATACATCGGCCTGACGCGTCGCCCAACCGACCACTACAGTCGTCGTCATGGCCGCGCCCCGCTTCGCACCCACACCTGTCCTCGACGCCGTGCGCACCTACGCGTCGCCCGATGTGGTTCCGACACCGTGGTCGCCTGATCGTCCGGGTGATCTCGATGCCGGCCAGCCGAGCGGAAATCGCCTCGGCTATCAGGGTCCCGATCAGGGCTATGGCCTCGCCTTGGCCAACCGATTCCGTTCACGACTGCACGTCGGCGAACTCACGATCGACGATGCGATTCGCGGCTGCCTCAACATCGCACTTCGTCGGGCGTCGCTCTTCGGACGGGCGCCGGTGATCCACGATCTCACCATCGCCTTCACCATGTGGGGCTTTCTCGACCCGAACCCGCCGGCCGATCTGGCGGCTCGCCGGCTCGAACTCTTCGACGGCGTCGGCCATGTGCACCACTACAAGGAGGGCCGGGCGATCGTCGACATGGTTCCCGAAGAGACGCTTCGCAGCACGCCCGCTCAGGTGACGGTCCGGTACCGGACCGAGTGGCGGGAACTCACCGGCGCGTAGTCGAATTCACTCGCCACACTCGCTGGCGTGAAGCGTTCGACGTTTAGCCTGAGGATCGTGACCGACTACCGCGCTCCACTCGCCGACATCGACTTCGTCCTCAACCGCGTCTGCGGCCTCGACCGAATCCTGAAACTGCCGGGTTTCATCGACGTCGATTCGTCGGTGGTGCGAGATCTGCTCGAGGAAGCGGCCCGCTTCATGGAGGACAAGATCGCACCTCTCAACAAAGTGGGCGATTCGTTCGGAGTGAAGCGCCACGACGACGGCAGCATCACCACCGCACCGGGCTTCCGGGCGGCGTACCAGAGTTACGTGGCCGCCGGTTGGGGAGCGGTTCCTTTCGACGTCGGTTACGGCGGAGGTGGATTCCCCTGGATGGTTGGAATCGCGCTCCAGGAAATGATGACCGCCGCCAACATGGCGTTCTCCATGTGTCCGTTGCTGACGCAGGGCGCGATCGATGCGATCGCCCATCACGGCAGCGAAGTCCAAAAGATGATGTATCTGCCCAAGATGATCACCGGTGAATGGACCGGCACCATGAACCTCACCGAGCCCGATGCCGGCTCCGATGTGGGCGCGGTGCGCACTCGGGCCGCCCGACAGAGCGATGGGTCGTACCTGATTTCGGGTACGAAGATCTACATCTCCTTCGGCGAGCACGACATGGCCGACAACATCGTCCATCTCGTTCTGGCGCGCACACCCGATGCGCCCCCGGGGACCAAGGGAATTTCGTGCTTCATCGTCCCGAAGTTCCTCGTGAACGACGACGGTTCGCTTGGTCGTCGTAACGACATCACATGCGTTTCGGTCGAGCACAAGCTCGGCATCCACGCCAGCCCGACCTGTGTTCTTTCGTACGGAGACAACGGCGGGGCAATCGGCTACCTGATAGGTGAAGAGAACCGCGGAATGCAGTACATGTTCACGATGATGAACCAGGCCCGGCTCTCGGTGGGCTTGCAGGGGCTGTCACTCGGAGATCGGGCGTATCAGCAGGCTCTGCAGTATGCGAAGGATCGTCGTCAGGGTCGGGCCCCCGGTGCGCCCGCGGGCGAGAGTTCGCCGATCATCGACCATCCCGACGTGAAGCGAATGCTCCTCACGATGAAGACGACACTCGAGGCATTGCGCCGCCTCACTTATTGGAACGCGGCGTGTCTCGATGTCGCCGCGCATCATCCCGATGCCGCCGAACGTGAGTGGGCGGCCGATCTCGCTGCGCTCCTCACGCCACTCTCGAAGGGTTGGGGAACCGACATGGGTGTGGAGCTCACCGGCTTGGCGGTGCAGGTCCACGGTGGCATGGGCTTCGTGGAGGAAACCGGAGTGGCGCAGCATTATCGCGACGCACGAATCACCACGATTTACGAAGGCACGAATGGCATCCAGGCGATCGACCTCGTCGGTCGCAAACTCGGCCTGCGTGGCGGCGAGGTGATGAAGCGCCATCTCGATTCGATCGACGCACTCTGCGCGAGGCTCGATGATCACGCCGATCTGAAGGGTGTGGCCTCGGCATTGCGCACCACACTTGCCGCCACACGTGGGGCGACCGAATGGCTCGTGGCCCACTCGACCGATCCGTTCTCGATGTTGTCGGGAGCGACTCCCTATCTTC
>JBEGQB010000132.1:0-5645 GCA_041181165.1 Actinomycetota bacterium | reverse complement strand
AAGCACGCGTCGATCAGCCGCCGGCGAGTGTGGCGGCGATCTGGCTCGAGGATTCCCCCGACCGACGAAGAACCCGAGCCACGAACAACAGCGCACCCATGGTGATGAGGAACAGGACGACCGCGCCCACACCCCAGAAAGGTTTGATCGTGCTCTTGGTCGCTCCGAGCAACGCCACGGGGAAGGTGGTCGAGCCGGCTTCGCTCACGAGGGTCGAGATAACGGCGTTGTCGAGACACAGCGTGAACGACAGGAGACCGCCGGCGACGAGGGCCGACGAGATGAGCGGCAACGTGATCTGACGGAACGCTCGGGCCGGCGTGGCGCCGAGATCGGCCGCCGCTTCCTCGAGCGATTCGTCCAAGCCGGCGAGTCGCGCCCTGACGATCAGAGTGACCACCGCACTCGCGTACAACGATTGACCCACCCACAACTTGCTCATGCCGCCGTTGAAAGGTCCGATCCCGTTGTTGAACGCGTAACCGAGCACCGGAACATCGGCGATGCGCTGGAACCAGGTCACCAGCGCCACGGCATCCATGATCTCCGGGGTCACGAGAATCAGAAAGACGGTGGCCATGAACACCTTGGTCCAGGTTCCGGGTCGGCGGGCCAGCGCGACGCCCGACAATCCGCCGAGAACGACTGCGATCAGCGTCGCCCCGAAGGCGGCGAGGAACGAGTTGCGGATGGCATCACCGATACCGGCGAAGTCGAAGACGTCGTGGTACCAGTCGGTCGTGAACCCGTTGATCACGAAGGCGAGAACGAACCCGACCGGACCGAAGTAATTGAGCGTGCGAGGCGGGATCGACGTTTTCCTCGCGAACAGACGTCGCAGCACGAGAGCGATCAACGGAACGATCACGAAGACGACCAGCACCGACCACGCCGAACCGCCGTCGAAGAGTTCGCCCCACCACTTCGTACTCGAGCGACCCGCCCAGATCGCGAAGGACGTGCCGGCGTTGAACGAGTGCCGCACGACGAGGAGGATGGGGATGAACATGAACGCCAGCACGAGCACCGACCACACGGCGAAGAGAACCTTCACCGACTCGAAGCGTTTCACCCGACCGGGCTCGACCGAACGCTCGATTGCCATGTTGTGCGCGTGAATCGCCTGACGGACGCGCTGTGAAACCGGCTCCAATGCCCGTGTGATCCAGGGAACCACCCAGACGACGATCGCCCCGGCCACCAAGGCGACGAGCACCGCCGCGATCATCAAGACAGCCATGGCCGAGCCGAGTGGCCAGTTCTGCGCCTGCGAGAACTGCGAGGCGATCATCGAACCGATCATGTTGCCCTTGGCACCGCCGAGGACGGTGGCGGTCACGTAGTCGCCGCACATCGGAATGAACGTCAGCAACACTCCGGCGACGATTCCCGGTCCGGCCAGCGGCAGCGTCACTCCGAAGAACGTCGCCATCCTTCCCGCGCCGAGATCCTTGCTGGCCTCGCGCATCCGAACGTCGATTCGGTCGAGGGCCACGAACAAGGGCAGGATCATGAACCCGAGATAGTTGTAGACGATGGCGATCTGCACGGCGGTTTGGGTCTCGAGGAGTTGGATGCCCTTGTCCCCGATCAAGCCAATGTCGATCAGCCAACGTGAGAACTCGCCTTTGGGAGCCAACGGAATTCGCCAGGCGACCGTACGAATCAGAAATGACGTGAAGCTCGGCACCACCACGAGCGCGAGGATCAACGCCCGCCATCGCTCGCTCACCTTGAACGCGGCGAAATACGCCACCGGCAAGCCGATGAGGAGACACAAAAGGGTGGCGACGACCGCGATGCGCAGCGTGGCGCGAAACACCTTGAAGAAGGTGTCGTCGAAGACCTCCGAGTAGTTCCCGGTGGTGAGTTTCCCGAGGTCGACCGGGAGGAGTTTGGTCGTGTCCTTGGTGCCGAACGAGTAGACGACGATGAAGGCGATCGGGATGACGAAGAACAGCAGGTACCAGATGATCGACGGGATGGCGAGGGCGAACTTCGGCCCCCGCCATCCACGACGATTACGAGACGGCACCGCGGCGGTCACCCGCTATCAGGCTCCGGCCTTGGCCTTCATCTTGTTGAGGATCTCGACCTGGCGATCGATGGCCTCGGTGATCTCCTGTGTGTGCATGTTGGCGACCTGAGCATCGTCGAAGAAGATCATGTCGCCCTTGTCGAGGTCGGGGGCGATCTCGGCGATGAGAGCCGACATGTTCTTCATGCCCGTGTGGTAGCCGTGGTATTGCAGATCCTGGATCGAGATCTCCGGGATGAGTTCCCAGTTGATCCAGGCGTGAGCGGCCTCCGGATTCGGTGCTCCGGTCGCGATGCAGTAGTTGTCCATCCAGAGTTCGGTGTCCGGCGAACCGAGAGCCCACTTCCAGACGCTCGGGTCTCCACCGGCTTCTTCGATTCGGTAGTAGGCCTGGCGCGCATCGCCGTTCCAAGCCATCGACAAGGCATAGGCACCTTCGGCGATCGCCGTGCTCGGATAGCTGTCGAACTTCTTGATGTGTTGAGCGAGTTCGTCCACGAGGAACGCCTCGCAGGCATCGAGGTCGGCGGTGTCGGTGCCGTTCCAGTCCTTGCCGTTGGCCCAGCACCACGCGCCCCAGAGGTTCGGGCCGGTGTCGAGAACCGAACAGTTGCCGCTGGCCTCGTTCATGCAGGCGTCGAAGAAGTCCGACCACGTGACGAGATCGCGCTCGATGACGGTCGAGTCCCACATGAATCCGGTGGTTCCCCAGTTCTTGCAAACCGAGTACTCGTTGTTGGGGTCCCAGGCCTGAGCGAGATAGTTGGGATCGACGTTGACCATGTTCGGAATCAGCGACTTGTCGAACTTCTGGATGAGGCCCTTTTCGATCATCTGCGGGATGTACGGGCCGGTGGGTACGACGATGTCGAAGCCACTGCTCCCACCCGACGTGGACAGCTTGGTGATGAGGTCTTCGTTGCTGTTGAAGTAGTCGACCTTCATGGTGGCGCCGATGGCCTTCTCGGCCTGTTCGCCGACGAGAAGCGGATCGTTGTAGTCGCCCCAGGTGTACATGGCCAGCGTGCCACTGGCAGCGTTGATCACCCGGCTCCAGTCGCCGCTGGCCTGAGTGCCACCGTCTCCGGATCCACCGTCGGTCGTCTCTCCGCCCGATGATCCACCATCGTCTCCTCCGCAGGCCACGGCGACGATGGCCAGACCGGCCGCCGCCGTACCCATCTTGATGATGGCCCGACGCGACAACTTGTCGCGGAAGCTCGTCGGAGCCAACATGCGCAACTGCTGGGGCTTGTTCGGTGTGTTCATGGGTTTCTCCTTACTGATGGGAACTTGCAATTCGTGGACTGGGTTGATTCTCGAGAAAGGTCTTCATTCGTCGGCTGGTGATTCGTCGGCGGCATCGGCCATCACGATGTCGGCCTGGCGGGCCGAGAACAGGTAGACGTCGTCGGCCGCCCAACTGCACCAGACGTCGTCGCCGGCATTGAGCCGGGCCGCGTGAGCACGTGGAGTGAGAACGAGCACGTCCTTGTCGCCGGCCGTCACCACGTATTGGAGGACGTCACCGAAATGTGAAACTCCGGCGACTTTGGCACGGAGGATGTTGGTGTCCTGCTGGGGCTTCTCGGACGACAGGTTGATGCATTCGGGCCGGATGGCGGCCAGGGCACCGAGTCCGTTGGGGACGTCTTCTTCGGGTCGGCTGGCGACGAAGTCGACGCCGTCGTCACTACGCGCGCCGTGCTCGGTGGCCACGCCCTGCCAGAAATTGTTGCGACCGATGAACCCGGCCACGAAAGCCGAAGCCGGGTGCTCGTAGACCGTCTCGGGATCCCCGAGCTGTTCGATGTGGCCATCGAGCATGATCGCGATCCGATCGCTCATGCTCATGGCCTCTTCCTGATCGTGGGTCACGAAGACGAAAGTGATGCCCAGACGACTCTGCAGGAGCTTGAGTTCGATCTGCATCTCTTCGCGCAACTTGCGGTCGAGCGCGCCGAGCGGTTCGTCGAGAAGCAGGACGCTCGGTCGGTTCACGAGGGCTCGCGCCACCGCCACGCGCTGCTGCTGACCACCGGACATCTGGCGCGGCTTGCGATCGGCCAATTTCGACATCTGGACCATGTCGAGCGCCTCAGCTACTCGAACTGCGATCTCGGATTTGGCCACACCCTTCTGGCGAAGTCCGTAGGCCACGTTCTCCGACACCGTCATGTGCGGGAACAGCGCATAGTGCTGGAACACCGTGTTGACATCCCGTTTGTAGGGCGGGACACCTTGCACGTACTCACCGGAGATCTTGATGAAACCGGAGTCGGGCTGCTCGAAACCGGCGAGCATGCGCAAGGTCGTCGTCTTGCCACAACCACTCGGGCCGAGGAGCGACAGGAACTCCCCCGGACGCACCGTCAGGCTGACCGAGTCGACCGCGACAACGGAGCCGTACCGCTTGGTGACGTTCTCCAATTCCACTGCGCCACGGTTGTCAGCCACCTGGTGCATCCCCTCCCCGGAATGAGCGGACATCTCGTCCCTCGGGGACTATACGGCATGGGCAACCCGTCGAGCCCCCTCACCGGTCGCCTGGGTCACCATCGCCTTCGGCGTCGCCCACTACCGTGATCGCGAGCGGGGAGCGTCCCCGCCACTTCGCACATGGACTCCGACCGACAACTACTCGCCCGTCGGCATTTGTGGGGCCACTTCACCGACCTCAATGGAGTTCAGCGGAGCGGCCTCCCCGTGATCGAGCGCGGCGAGGGTCCCTACGTCTTCGATGACTCGGGACGCCGCTATCTCGATGGGCTGTCGGGACTCTTCACGAGCAACATCGGCCACGGACGCCGAGAACTGTCTCAGGCCGGTGCCGAGCAGTCGTCGACCCTCGCCTACTTCCCCTTGTGGAGTTTCGGTCATCGTCCGGCGATCGACCTGGCCGCCAAGTTGGCCGAACTCGCACCCGGGGACCTGAACCGCGTCTTCTTCACAACTGGAGGCGGCGAAGCCGTCGAGTCGGCGTGGAAGCTCGCCGTCCAGTACTTCGCCGCCATCGGCGAACCTCTCCGACGCAAGGTGATCTCGCGCAACTTCGCCTATCACGGGACGACGTTGGGGGCACTCAGCATCACGGGCATTCCGGCGATCCGCGCCCCGTTCGAGCCACTTCTCTCGACTGCCGTGAAGACGGTCAACACCAACGCATATCGGTGCGAGATGTGCTCGGGTTCGTGCTCACTCGCCTGCGCCGACGATCTCGAGACCGTCATTCTCCGCGAAGGACCCGAAACCGTCGCCATGGTGATCATGGAACCGGTGCAGAACACTGGTGGGACTCTCGTTCCGCCCGTCGGTTACTGGGGGCGCGTACGCGAGATATGTGATCGCCACGGAATCCTGCTCGTGTCCGATGAAGTCATCTGTGCATTCGGCCGACTCGGCCATTGGTTCGGTTGCGAGAGATTCGACTACCAGCCCGACATGATCACTTTCGCCAAAGGCGTCACGTCCGGATACGCCCCGCTCGGCGGAGTGATCGTGAGTGATCGACTGGCCGCGCCCTTTCTCGAAGAGCCCGGTCGGACCTATCTGCACGGACTCACATTCGGCGGCCATCCAGTGTCATGTGCCGTCGCCCTCGAGAATC
>JBEGQB010000131.1:0-5681 GCA_041181165.1 Actinomycetota bacterium | reverse complement strand
CGACACCGCCAGCCCCGACACCCCGACCTTCGCCGTCCTCTTGCCGTGGACGGCCGGGGGTGAAGTTCCCAACACGTTCGTGTGTGGCGGTTCGGCACCGACGATCAGTTGGACCGGCACCCCCCTCGGAGCCGTTGGACTCGCCCTGGTGGTCACCGATCTCGACAGTCCGGTCGAAGGTCGGGTGGATCTTCCCTTCGTGCACTGGGCCATCGCGAACATCGATACCGGCCTCTCGACTCTGTCGGCCGTGCCCTCCGATGCGGTGGAGGCAACCAACGACTTCGGCACCGTCGGCTGGGGCGCGCCGTGCCCACCGATCGGTGAGACGCATACCTACTCATTCGAACTTCATGCTCTCGGACAGTTCATCGAACTCCCATCCGGCAGTTCGGCGGCCGCCATGGTGACAGCCATCGAGATGGCCAGTATCGGGACGGCGACTGCCTCCGGAACCGTCTCACGCTGACCACCCTCCGCGTTCGGGTCACCACTGCGTGCCACAATCCCCTCATCAACACCCTCCCGTCCCTCGGACTTTTCGACACCGATGTCGCCGGTCGCCTGACCTCAGGTGACACGCGATTCCGGCAACTCGCGCTCGCCGGCACATCGATCGGGACGGGTCGAGCACCGTGGGCCAATGCGGCCCCCGACACCCGGGCGGCGATCGAAGATGCGTGGGCCTCGACGACCGGAGGCGACTTCGACACCGAAGCCACGATCACCCAGACCGACGGCTCGACGGCGCGCCTTCGCTTCGTGATGGCACCACGACTCGCAGCCGACGGAACTCTGACGGGCTACACCGGCGTCGTGATCCGCGCGTCGATGGTCGAACCCGAGGATCACGCGAACGAATTCGTCTCCCGAACAACCCAAGCCGTGATGTCGGTCGATGCCGATGCAGTGGTCGTCCAGGCCAATGCAAGTGCGTTCCGACTCGTCGGACTGGATCCTGAGTCCGCGTCTTTGGCGGACAATGCCTTGCGCAATCTCGCCCTGGCCATCGCCGATCAGGTCCCTCGCTCGGTCATCGGATCGGATGCCACCTGGCGCGGTGAGGTCGGCTTCCGCCGAGTCGACGGAGAGCATCTCACCCTCGACGTCGACGTCGTGACACGACCGTCGGCCGACGGCTCGATCGACGGATTCACCGCTGCTTGTCGGGACGTGTCGGCAACGAGTCGATTGCAGGCGGAACTCGTGCATCAAGCCACGCACGATGCTCTCACCGGACTACCGAACCGCCTGTTGTTCCTGCGTCGACTGGCTGACGCCATCGACCGGAGTCGCGTTCGACGGACGGGCATCGCGGTGCTGTACGTCGACATCGACAGCCTGAAGGACGTGAACGACACCCTCGGTCACGAGAACGGCGATGTCCTCATCACCTCGATCGGTCGGCGGATCGTGGCCGCAACCCGCCCCGGCGACGTCGTGGCCCGTCACGGCGGCGACGAGTTCCTCGTACTCTGCGAGGGAGTCGACGACGTCTCGGCACTCGACATCGCCGAACGTATTCGAACCGCCGTGGCCGAACCGATCGTGCTCCAAGGGGTGGAAGCGCGAACTGGTGCCAGTATCGGAATCGTCGTATCCAAAGGAAACGACGGAGCGGTGTCGGTCGACGACCGACCAGCCGATGCAGCTCTCACTCTTGTTCGTTGCGCCGACACGGCGATGTACCACGCCAAGTCGCGTGGAAGATCTCGTTGCGAGGTCTACTCCGAATCGATGCGCGACGAAGCCCGACGCCGATCGGCTCTGGCCTCCGATCTCGAGCGAGCCCTCGCTCTGGGGCAGATGAACCTCGTCTTCCAACCCATGGCTTCGGTGACCGATGGTCGCATCGTCGCCGTCGAGGCACTGCTTCGTTGGTCTCACCCAGAACGCGGAATACTGACCCCGTCCGCTTTCATCGATCTGGCCGAGGAATCGGGCTTCATCGTTCCCATCGGGCGCTGGGTCCTCGCTCGGGCCACCGCGGTCCTTCGACGTTGGACCGACGAAGGACGCGTCGATCGACATTTCCGAATGCACGTGAACGTCAGCCCCCGACACCTCGCCGATCCGGGTTTCGTCGAATACACGATGGAATTGCTGCGCAGTCAAGCACTCGCGCCGGAGTCCTTGGTTCTCGAGTTCGGCGAACGGGCACTGATGCGGGACGACACGTTGCGCACGTTGCAGTCGATCGGCCGACTCGGGGTCGGCCTCACGATCGACGACTTCGGCACCGGATATTCCTCACTGGTGCACCTGCGCGCCTGCGCCGCGGACTACCTCAAGCTCGACGGCACCTTCGTGCGCTCGATCGGACACGAAGAACGTGACACGCCGATCGTTCGTGGCGTGATCCAGTTGGCGCACAGCCTCGACATGACGGTGATCGCCGAGTGGGTCACGACAACCGAACAACTCGACCGAGTGAAGAGTCTTGGCTGCGACCTCGCGCAAGGACATCTGATCGGACGTCCGGTCGAGGCCGCCGACTTGTTGACGTTGCTCAGCCGTTGATCGAAGCCGCGTCGAGGATGTGGGCGAACTTCGCCTGAGCCGCCGCCCGCCGCGTGGGAACGTGCTCGAGCGGCGGATCGCTCGCTCGATAGTTCTTCAGGATCTGCCGGGCCA
Organism: Actinomycetota bacterium; assembly: GCA_041181165.1. GTDB lineage: Bacteria > Actinomycetota > Acidimicrobiia > Acidimicrobiales > Ilumatobacteraceae > Casp-actino8. The sequence continues at coordinate 3,047 of JBEGQB010000131.1, read as the reverse complement.
CGGTGACCTTGTGGACTTCGTCGGGACCGTCGTAGATCCGAGCAGCCCTCGCCGCACGGTACATCGACTCGAGCGGAAGATCAGTCGTGTAACCGAGGCTGCCGTGGATCTGAATCGCTCGGTCGATCACGTTGTAGAGCACCTTGGCCCCCCAGAACTTGATCACACCGATCTCCACCCGCGCGTCGCTGTAGTGCTTGCCGGCAGCATGCAATTGATCCATCTTCCACGCGGCCTGCAAGGTGAGCAGCCGTGCCGCTTGCATCTCGGCGTAGCTCTCGGCGACCCAATCCTGGATCATCTGCTTCTCGGCCAGGATGCTTCCATGCGTGTAACGAGTGAGAGCCCGCTCGCACAACATGTCGAAGGCACGCTTGCTCTGACCGAGCCACCGCATCGCGTGATGGATTCGCCCGGGACCGAGTCGCTTCTGAGCGAGGGCGAAACCTTGTCCGATCCCGTCGGCGCCACCCACGATGTTCTCGAACGGCACGCGTACGTTGTCGTAGATGATCTCGGCGTGCCCACCGGGCTCACCCGTCTTGTGATCGGGCTCGCCCATCGTCGGGACGTCGCGCACGATGTTCACACCGGGCGTCTTGGTCGGCACGATGATCATCGAGTACGCCTTGTACGAACTGGTTTCGTCGTCACCGGTGCGCGCCATCACGATCAGGAAGTCGCTGACTGACGCGTTGGACGAGAACCACTTGTGTCCGTTGATGACCCACTCGTCGCCGTCCCGTACCGCCGTGGTCGACAGAAGCGTCGGGTCGGCCCCGGCCTTGGGCTCGGTCATGCTGAAGCACGAACGAAGCCGACCATCGAGCAGCGGCTGCATCCACTTCTCGCGCTGTTCGGCGGTACCGCCGACGGCCAGAAGTTCGGCGTTGCCGCTGTCGGGCGCGTTGTTGCCGAAGATGCTCGGTGCGTACCCGCACTGACCGAGGATCTCGTGCATCAGACCCAACTTCACCTGACCGAAGCCGAGTCCGCCCATGTCGGGCGGTAGGTGGGCGGCCCAGAGTCCACGCTTTCTGACTTCTTCTTTGAGAGGCGCAGTGATCGCCGCGAATTTCTGCCAGCCACCGGGTGCCCGCCATACATCGGCCAGCGTCTCGAGCGGGATGATTTCGTCGCGTACGAACTCCCTCATCCAGACCAATTTCTTCTCGAACTCGGGCTCGGTCTCGAAGTCCCAGGCCATGTTCCACCCCCGTCTCGCGCGCCGATTCGGCGTGTGTCGGACAACCCCCGCGCCCGACCGTCCCGACGGTAGCGCGACTCGCTACCTTCACACTCACGGTGAGAATGTCATCGGAAATCTCATGAGCGATCTCCCTCCTCCCCCACTGCCGTCGTGCTATCGGCACGCCGACCGTCCGACTGGTCGGGCGTGCACACGTTGTGGTCGGCCGGCGTGCGGTGATTGCTTGGTGGCGGCGAGCATCGGCAGCCACTGCCCCGAGTGTCGACGCGAGGCTCGCCCCGGAGTCGCCGTTCGCGCCCGCGACTGGAATGCCCGCCAGAGGCAGCCGGTCACATCGGCGCTCATCGGAATCAATGTCGCCGTCTTCGTGTGGGTCCTGCTCGGCGACACGAGGTCAGCCGGGTTCACGAATCAGGTGAGTCCGCGCGAATACGACCTCGGGCTCAACAAGTGGCTCCTCGAGCAGACACACGAGTGGTACCGGCTGGTCACCGCTGGATTCCTCCATTTCGGGATCCTGCACATCGCGATGAACATGTTTCTCCTGTACCAACTCGGAGCCATGCTGGAACGCGCCCTCGGGGGACTCCGCTTCGGTCTGCTCTACTTCGCCGCGCTGCTCGGTGGATCACTGGGCGCTCTGGTCATCACTGGCGACGGCGGCGGGCTGCACGGTGGTGCATCGGGTGCTGTCTTCGGACTCATGGCAGCGGCGGCCATCGGTCTCCACCGCCGAGGTGTGAACGTCTTTCAGACAGGAATCGGTGCCACGCTCGTCATCAACCTGCTCCTGACTTTCACCATTCCGGGCATCTCGATCGGCGGACACATCGGAGGCATGGTGATCGGCGCAGTGTGCGGACTCGTCATGCTTGCGCCACGGCGCGATGCACCACCGGCATGGGTCACGGTTGCATTGCCCATTGCCCTGTCGGTGCTGTGCGTCGGTGTCAGCGTCGCCGTGGTCGGTTGACCGCCACACCCCCTTCGTATCGTCGATTCTGCGACTTCCCGTCCAACGAGGAGGTCCCATGTCCCACCGAACGCAGCTGTCCCACCCCGGCCCGACACCGTCGGTCCCACGTTGTGGCATCGATCCACTGATCTCGCCCGAACTCGTGGCCCGCGTCGCCCGATCGGTCATGTCGCCCGACGAAGAACGCGTCCTGATTCTCGTCGACGATGACCTCATCGGTCATCTCGTCCTCGTGACTGATGGTGAGGTCGCGCCCTATCTCGGCGTCATCGCGGTCGCCGACACCTGCATCAACCGTGTGATCGTCGCCGAGCGAGCACGGTCCGAATCATCGGTGCTCGAACTGACTCGGCTTCTTCTCGATGCCGCGTCCTACGGAATCACGATCGAGGACGTCGTCGCCTTCGACGACTCCTCGGCTCGGAGTCAGGTTCGGGCCGTCGATCGACGAACGGTTGCCGACACGCGTAGTCCCGAACGACGAAGTCGGCCCACGAGTTCTCGGCTCGACACCTCGACGGCACCCGACTCGACTGCCAGTCTTCGACGCTCCTCGGGAAGGTCGTAGTGGTCGCCATGAAAGGCTCGCTCGGGCACCCCCAACGACGCTGCGAACTCGTGCAGTTCCTGCAGGCTTTCGTCACTCACCAAATGACACCAACGACGCTCACGAAACCACCAGTGGCAGTCGTCGACGTACAGAGTCAGCGGCGACGCTCCTTGCGGACACGAACCGGAATCGGTTTCGGAGCCGGTTGTCCACCCAGAACCCGAGCCCCGAGTGCGCCGATACCGACGGCCGCTCCGGCAACCAGAGCCTCGAGGATCCATGAATTCATACCCGGACGTTAGCCCCTCGGG
>JBEGQB010000130.1:0-5685 GCA_041181165.1 Actinomycetota bacterium | reverse complement strand
CACCGCGAGGTGCTGCGTCGAGCGGTTGTCCCAGATCACGACATCACCGGGCAACCACCGATGGCGATAGGTGAACCGCGCATCAGTGGTGTGGTTGTGCAGGAACTCCATGAGAGCAACCGCCTCGACCCGATCGAGACCGTCGAGGTCGCGAACATAGGCGCGGTTGTAGAACAGGACCATGCGCCCGGTCTCGGGATGACGGCACACCAACGGATGACGCTGTTCGTCGTTGGCGGTGTCGTCACAGACGATCGTCATTCCGCGCATACCCGAGTGAATGGGCTGCATTCGACGCGAGTACGCATCACGCGCGGTGTGAACTGCCGACAAACTGCGAAGTTTTTCCTGCATCGACGAATCGAGGGCCTTCCAGGCCGCGGTCATCGAAGCGAAGACGGTGTCACCGCCCCACGGCGGCACGTCCACGGCGGCCAGAATCGTGAACGAAGGCGGAGCTTCCTGGAACGAGAAGTCCGAATGCCACGCCCCTCCGAAGTTGAAAGCCGCTCCCTCGTCAGCTTCCTTCACCACGCGGATCACATCGGGAAATTCGGTCATGGTGGCCACGAAAGGAACCTCACCCGACGGACCGAGTCGACGGGAGAACGACGCCTGGTCGGCGGTGGAGAGGAATTGGTTGCGCACGACGACGACTTCACTCGCGCACACGAGGGTTCGGAATTCGGCCAGGGCCGCACCATCGAGCGAAGCCAGATCGAGGTCGTGAACTTCGGCGCCGAGAACCCCTGTGACCGGCGTCGACTTCATGGGTGCACGGTACTTCAGGACGAAGTCGAGGGTCTCCGTCGCCTACATTGCGCTCATGACGGCTCTCGAGATTCCGCGCTTTGGAGAACTACTCGCCCCGTTCATCGGCCGAGTACCCGGTCCGGCGATGCCGCGATTTCTGGCCCTTCTCGAACGAGGGGCCGCCGACCGGTATCGCATCTGGGCGGATCAGTTGCCCGAGCATCGCAACGGACTTCTCGAATGTGCCGAGAGCGAGGACGAAATCGCCGATCGCATCGAGGGCGCCTTTGCGCTCGACGAATCGTTGCGACCCGCGCTCGAGGCCCCGCTTCCCGAAGCACTCTCGACGTATTACGAGGTCTTCTCGGCCTACGACATCTGGGATCAACTGCGCATCCAGGCCAATGCCGAGCGCCAAGGTGCCAACGCTTGGCGGGGCATCGCCTCGTCCCATCCCGATCAGGCCGTGATTCGGATTCTCGAATCCTGTTCGGTCCTCGAGGAAGCGAGTGCCGACTACCTCGATCGCCTGATCGCCGAACACGCCCCCTGAGCCGCGCCGGCAAGGCGTGACGAATTGTTCAACACGAGGCCTCGCCCGATTCGTCTAGATGAATTATCATCTCGCCATGTCGCGACCGCCCGCCTCCCTTCGAGCCCTGGCCGTCGCCCGAGGTGATGAACCGGCCGACCTCCTCCTGACCGGAGGACGCGTTCTCTCCCCGATCACCCGCGAGTGGATCAACACCGATCTCGCCATCGCCGACGGAGTAGTGGCCGGCTGGGGACGACGCGAAGCCCACCAGACAGTCGATGTCGGTGGTGCCGCGTTGGTGGCCGGTTTCGTCGATGCCCACATGCATCTCGAGTCCACCAAGTTGTGGGTCGACGAGTTCGTGAAGGGCGCGTTGCCCTGTGGCACCACCGCTGTGGCCTGTGATCCACACGAAATCGCCAACGTGGCCGGACTCGAAGGAGTTGCCGCGGTGGCAGCGGCGGCCGAGCAGATGCCCTTCACCTTCGGTCTGGCGGCGTCGAGCTGTGTGCCGGCCTCCAGTTTCGAGAGCCCTGGTGCCGCGTTCTCCCCTGCCGATGTCCGCCATCTCATCGAAGAGTTCGATGCCATCGGCGTCGGTGAAGTCATGAACTACCCGGCCGTGATCAACGGCGATCCCACCTTCCGAGAGATCATCGCTGCCGCCGGATGGCGCAGTGTCGATGGTCATGCACCCGGTCTGCGCGGACCCCAACTCGATGCGTACCTAGCGGCCGGCGTCGAATCCGATCACGAGGCGTTCCAACTCGATGAAGCACACGAGAAGCGCCAAAAGGGGATGTGGGTGTTCCTGCGCTACGGCTCGGCCTGCAAAGACCTCGTCGATCTGCTGCCGACGGTGCTACGAACCGGCTGCACCCGAACCGCGATGTGCACCGACGATCGAGAACCGCATCAGATCCGCACCATCGGACACATCAACCATTGCGTTCGCTTGGCGGTGGAGGCCGGGCTCTCGGAGATCGACGCGCTCGTGATGGCGTCGTATCTGCCGGCCGAGTTCCACAACTTCTTCCACCTCGGTCAACTCGGACCCGGATATCAAGCCGATGTCGTGGTGTTCGATCAACTCGCCGACTTCCGTCCGAGCGCGGTGTATCGAGCCGGAAGGTTGGTGGCGCGCGATGGCCTCATCGTTCCCGGGGCCGTGCCGACCACTCCGGCCCCGGCATCTCTCCGTGACCGCATCCGACTTCATCATCGTCCGACTCCCGCCGAACTCACCATCACCGCTCCCCCGCGAGGTTGGGCCAAGGTGATCGGCGTGACCGAGGGAACGGTTCGAACACGTGACCTCGAACTCGATGTCACCGACCCCAAGAACGACATCGCCCGCATCGCCGTACTCGAAAGGCACAAAGCCACCGGGCGCATCGGCCTCGCTTACGTCGCCGATTTCGGACTCACTCGAGGCGCCATCGCCTCGAGTGTGTGTCACGACGCGCACAACATCATGGTGGTCGGCGCACGCGATGATTCAGGGCCGAGCGACATGGCAGCGGCCGTGGCTCGCCTCGATGAGATCGGCGGCGGGCAGGTTCTGGTTCATGAAGGTCGGGTGCTGGCCGAAGTTCCGTTGCCCATCGCCGGACTCATGAGCGACAAGACACTCGCCGAAGTCGCCGATGAAATCGAACACATGGAAGAAACTGCGCGTCGATTCGGTATCGGGATCGCCGCTCCCTTCATGTTGTTGTCGTTCCTCGGCCTTTCGGTGATCCCCGATCTGCGCATCACCGACCTCGGGCTGATCGACGTCAACCAGTGGAAGCCCATCCCGGTCGCACTCTGATCAACCGGTAGCCTCGACCGCATGCCGGTCACCCGCCTGATTCGCACGCTTCAGGTCTCGACCTTTTTCATCTCGGCCACGTACGGCGTGATGTTCACGATGCTGGACGACTACCGCGATGAATACGGCATCTCGGAATCGTTGCTCGGCTTCGTGGTTGCGATCGGCTTCTTCGCCTCTTTCTTCTCGCAACTCACACTCGCTCCGATGGCCGATCGCGGACATTCACGACGTCTGATCGTGATCGGATTCGCCACCACGATTCTCGGTTGCTTGTTGATGGCTTTTGGCACCTCGGCCCCCGCCCTCATCGTCGGTCGCCTGGTGATGGGTCTCGGCACCGGCATGTCGCTGCCGGCATTGCGTCGCATCATCATCGTGGCCGACCCCGAGCACTTGGGCGCCAACATGGGTCGGCTCCTGAGCGTCGACGTCGCCGGATTCGCCATGGGACCGGTGATCTCGGTGGCCACCGTCGGGCCACTCGGAATCCCCGCCCCATTCCTCTTCCTTGCCACGGTGCTCGGGCTGATGGCCCTCGCGCTTTCGCGGCTCGACGTACCCGAGACGGCAACCGATGATCGACCCACCGAACGTCTCGCCTTCGACCTCCTGCGACATCGCGCCGTGACGGCAGCGGTCCTGATCGGACTGGCCCTCTTCTTGATGATCGGAACCTTCGATTCGCTCTGGGCGATCATGATGGAAGACCTCGATGCACCCGAATGGATGGCCAACGTCGGGATCACATTGTTCGCTCTGCCGATGATCTTTCTCGGACCCTACGGCGGGCGGCTCTCGCAACGCGTCGGCCCGTATCGCGCCGGCGCGGCCGGCATGCTGCTTGGTGCCGGCTTCATGTGTCTGTACGGGCTCCTGCCGAGTCCGTACATGATGATGGGCGTGTTCCTTCTGCACACGATCAACGACGGGCTCACCGTGACGAGCGCCGGCGTCGCCGTCGGCATCGCGGCTCCGCCGTCCCGCCAAGCCGGAGCGCAAGGTTTGCTCGGTGGCCTCCAGACCCTCATCGGCGGAGTCAGCGCAACGGCCGCTGGCTGGAGCTACGACTCGACCGGACGGGGCACGACGTTCGTGGGTTGCGCGGTCATCATGTGCATCCTCGTCGTACTCGGACTCTCGTTGGCTGGCGATCTCCGATCGTCGCGTCAGAGGCCCGAACCGGCGAACCTCGAACCAGCCGTGTGAGTTCGTCCGCCCGCGAGTGGCGTGACAACATCGGTGCATGGGGTTCCGTGACGGCGACGGCTGGGTGTTCTGTCAACGCTGTCAGTCGCGTCATTGGGGTCTGTACGGCGCCGCCGGCCTGCTGATGGTGCGTCTCGACTTCGAAGAACCTCGGGTGCTTCTCCAACTCCGCGCCGCATGGACCCACGGCGGCGGAACATGGGCCATCCCAGGCGGTGCACTCGATTCACACGAGGATCCGATCACCGCCGCGGTGCGCGAAGCATGGGAAGAAGTCGGCATCGATGTCGAGGCCATCACCGTGAAGGACGTCTACCAGGACGACCACCTCAATTGGAACTACTTCACCGTCATCGCGCATGTGACGGGTGATGTGATCGTCGCCGAGGGTAATTACGAGTCGGATGAAATCGAATGGGTCGCCCTCGACGCGGTCGAGTCGTATCCGCTCCATCCGGGTATGCGGGGCACGTGGCCGCATCTGCGGGAAATGGTCTCGGCTACCCTTCCCCGTTCATGAAGACCACCGCTGCCGTACTACGGGCCGGGAACGGCCCGTTCACCATCGAAACCCTCGACGTCGGCGAGCCCGGACCTCGTGAGGTCCTCGTGCGCGTCGTCGCCGCTGGCATGTGCCACACCGATCTCCTGTCACGCGAACTGCCCCCGGAGTTCTTCGGTGGTCCGCAGGTCTACGGCCACGAAGGCGCCGGGGTTGTGGAAGCCGTCGGCACGGAAGTGTCATCGGTGGCGATCGACGATCATGTGGTGTTGTCATTCAATTCATGTGGTGATTGCCCGTCGTGTGCTCGCCGTCGACTTCCCTACTGCTTCAACTTCTCGCTCCACAACATGTCGGGTGGACGCCCGGACGGTTCATCGGCCTTCACCGACGCTTCCGGAGCACGAGTGGGCTCGCATTACTTCGGCCAATCATCGTTCGCTCACCACACCGTCGTCGCCGAGAACTCGGTCGTGAAGGTCGACCGCTCATCACCACTCGGCAAGATGGGGCCGCTCGGCTGCGGCATCCAGACCGGAGCCGGAGCGATCCTCAACACGTTGAAGGTCGAGGCCGGTTCGAGTGTCGTCATCACGGGGGCCGGAGCGCTCGGATTGAGCGCCGTCATGGCGGCCAAAGTGGCCGGGGCCGGCACCATCATCGCCGTCGACCGCCACGAAAGCCGTCTCGAGCTCGCTTCGCGTTATGGGGCCACCCACACCGTGAGTGGTTCACCCGAGTCCATCACCGCCTCGATCATGCAGGCAACTGGTCATGGGGCCGATTACGCGTTCGACACCACCGGTAATGCTGCCATCGTGCGCGCGAGCCATGCCGCTCTGAACGTGATCGGCACGATTGCTCTCGCCGGTG
>JBEGQB010000129.1:0-5707 GCA_041181165.1 Actinomycetota bacterium | reverse complement strand
ACATGGGGAACATTCTTCGCGTGCTACGCACCCCGCCGAATGAGACCTTCATCAAGGTCACTTTCCCCGAGGGTTTCACGATCACCCAGATCGCAGATCGTTTGGGATCCACTGTCCCCGGCTTCTCTCCCGAGGCACTGATCGACCGTGCTCGCACGGATCTTGGTCCTCTCGAGAGTCTCTATTTGCCCGAGAGCGCCCAGTCGCTCGAAGGACTCTTGTTTCCTGACACCTATTCGGTTGCCGGAGACGTGAAGCCGGCTCAGATCCTTCAGAGAATGGTGCGTCTGATGGAGCGCGTCGGACGGCAAGAAGGTCTCGACGACGCACCACAGTCCGTCGGGTACACGCCCTACCAAGTACTCACCATTGCCTCGATGATCGAGCGAGAAGCTCGGACAGCCGCTGACCGACCGAAGATTGCTCGGGTGATCTACAACCGTCTCACTTTGGGAATGCCGCTCGAGATCGACGCCACGCTCTTTTACGGCATGGATCCGACGATGGACTTCTCCGCCTTGAAGTCCATCGATACTCCGTACAACACCTACTTGCACACCGGTTTGCCACCAACTCCCATCGCCAATCCCGGACGCGCGTCGATCAGGGCCGCACTGGCTCCGGCGTCCGATCCGAGTCCTGGAAGTGAGGTCTGCGCTGCCATTCCGGCGGGATCGCCCTGCATGTGGCTCTACTACGTCTTGGCCGACAAGGACGGGTCCCACGTCTTCGCCACGAATTTGGCCGATCACGAGCGAAATGTCGAGCAAGCGCGGGCGGCCGGGCTGCTCTGATGGGATCGTGATGAACAGACGAGTGTCCGGGACGACCAAGGTGGCTGCGGTCGTCGGCTGGCCGATCGCCCATTCACTTTCACCGACCATTCACAATGTCGGTTTCGATTCGACCGGGGTCGACTGGACATACGTTGCATTGGGGGTGCATCCGGAACGTGGGGACACGATCCTGTCCTCGTGCCGCGCGCTGGGTATCCGTGGCCTGAGCGTCACGATGCCGTTCAAGACCGTTCTGGCCGCTCAGGTCGAACGACTCGACGACACCTGCCGGCGCCTCGGTTCGCTCAACACCATTTCGTTCGATGACCACGGATCGACCACTGGTCACTCGACCGATGGAGATGGATTGATCGCTTCTCTACTGGCCTCGGACGTCGAGTTCGGAGCCCAACGGTTGCTCGTCCTCGGCACAGGTGGTGCCGGACGATCGGTGATCGAAGCAGCTTCTCGAAGTCATCCGAGAAGTTTGCTCGTTTCGAACAGAACCGCCCCCGACCGCGAACTCATTTCCTCCATTTCGTCGGGCATGGCCGAGATCGTTCCATGGGATGATCGTTCGAGTGCCCTTCGCGAAGTCGACATCGTGATCAACTGCACGAGCATCGGAATGGGCGACGATCGACATCTTCCGTTCGACCCGAACGCAATTGGCCCCGCACACGTCGTCGTCGAACTCATCTACCACCCGATTCGCACCGCTCTCATGGATGCCGCGCAAACGAGAGGAGCACGGGTGGTGGGCGGCCTGGGAATGCTCATCCACCAAGCCGCTCTTCAGCAACAGATCTGGACGGGTCATCTTCCCGATGTCGAAGCCATGACACGATCGGCCCTCTCGGCCCTCGGCGAGCGAAGGTAACCTGCATCCGATGTTGCGTTACTTGACGGCCGGCGAATCCCACGGACGGGCCTTGTCCGTGATCGTCGAGGGCCTTCCGGCCGGGTTGCCGATCACGGTCGAGGACATCCAGAGCGAACTTTCCCGTCGTCGTCTTGGTTATGGTCGAGGTCCACGACAACGGTTCGAAGTCGATGAGGTCACTCTCATCGGTGGAGTTCGCCATGGTCGGACGCTCGGCTCACCGGTAGCCATCGAGATCAAGAACACCGAGTGGTTCCGTTCCGACAAATGGCATGCCGAAATGGACCCGGCACCAGGGCGCACCGAGAAGCCCCTCACAAGCGTCCGACCCGGCCATGCCGACCTCGTCGGAATGCAGAAGTACGGCTTCACCGATGCCCGCGACGTCTTGGAGCGAGCCAGTGCCCGGGAAACCGCGGCACGAGTCGCTGCCGGAGCACTGGCGAAAGCTCTCCTGAGTCACATCGGAACAACGGTGATCTCACACGTCATTCAGATGGGAGACATTCGTGTGTCATCGTCTGCACGCCCCACCATCAACGAGCTTTCCATCGTCGATGAGAATCAAGTTCGTTGCTTCGACAGCGACGCGGCCTCGAAGATGATTTCCGCCATCGAGGCAGCGGCCAAGGAAGGTGACTCTCTCGGTGGAGTCGTCGAGGTGCTCGGTCACGGGGTGCCAGTGGGCCTGGGCAGTCACGTTCACTGGGACCGCAAGATCGACGCGCTTCTCGCGCAGGCCATCATGAGCATCCAAGCGGTGAAAGGTGTCGAGATCGGTGACGGCTTCGAGGTCGCCGGTCGGCGTGGAAGTCAGGCGCATGATCCGATCCGCTGGGATGAAAAAACCTCCGATTACGTTCGCGAAGGTTCTTTGGCCGGAGGCACCGAAGGTGGCATGACCACTGGTGAAGTGCTCGTCGTGCGAGCCGCAATGAAGCCGCTCGCAACCCTCAACCGTCCGACCCTTCCGACAGTCGACGTCATATCCAAAGAATCGACGGTGTCGTTCAAGGAACGAACCGACGTCACGGCCGTACCAGCCATGGGAGTCGTCGCCGAAACAATGGTCGCCTTGGTGCTTGCTTGCGAGGCACAGAGGAAATTCGGTGGTGACTCGTTGACGGAATTCGTCCGCAACGCCGAAGCAGCCGACCGCGCTCGGCGATGACAGGCGGGCACCTCGTGCTGGTCGGACTGATGGGGACGGGTAAGAGCACCGTCGGGCGCAAGGTTGCCCGTGCCTTGGGCCGTGACTTCGTGGACGCCGATTCCGAGTTCGAAGTGCGCCAGGGTCGGTCGATTCGTGACTTCTTCGAGCGATTCGGTGAGGAGGAGTTTCGGATGATCGAGAGCCAGGTCCTGAGCGATCTCCTGTCAACCGAGCGACCACTGGTAGTTGCCACGGGTGGGGGAGTCGTGCTCTCCGAAACGAATCGGAACTTGCTGCGGTCCGCCGGACACGTGGTGTGGTTGCGGGCCAGTGTCGAGACGCTCGTGAAGCGACTCTCGACCACCCGAGGGCTGGCCAAGAGGCCCCTCCTCGACGGCGATGTCGAGGATCGCCTACGAACCATGGAACGCGATCGTGCAGACCTGTACCAATCGGTCGCCGATGCAACGATCGACGTGGACTCCCGCACAGCGGACGCCGTCTGTGAACTCGTCGTTGCCTCCCACGGGGGTGTCGCCTGATGGCGAGCAGAAAGATTCTCGTGGATCTCGGAGATCGGTCGTACCCGATCGTGATCGGGTCCGGCGTCGCTTCCAGTATCGACGAATACCTGCCCGATAGTGCGAAGCGAGCGGTGGTCATCACCGAAGCGAACCTTCCCTTCACTTGCACACCGAGAATCGCCTCCGAACGGATCGAAGTTGCACCCGGAGAGAATTCGAAGTCGCTGTCCAACGTCGAAGCAATCACTCGTCGTTTCGCTGAACTCGGTATCACTCGAAACGACGTCATCGTCGCCGTTGGTGGAGGCATGGTGACCGATCTCGCCGGGTTCTGTGCCTCGTGTTGGCATCGTGGCACTCCGTTCGTCAACGTGCCGTCGACCTTGCTCGGCATGGTCGATGCCTCGATCGGTGGCAAGACCGCCGTGAACCTGCCCGAAGGCAAGAACCTCGTCGGTGCTTTCTGGCAACCCTCCGCGGTCCTTTGTGACCTGGACGCTTTGTCGACTCTTCCCGACCGCGAGATGCGTTGCGGACTGGGAGAGGTGGCCAAGTATCACTTCATCTCCGGTGACGACTTGCTGGTATTGCCTCTCGAGGATCGCATAGCTCGCTGCGCCGAGATCAAGGCTCGCATCGTGGAAGAGGACGAAAGGGAGGGTGGTCGTCGGGCGCTCCTCAATTACGGCCACACTCTCGGTCATGCCGTCGAGAATGTCGGCCGCCATCGTCTGGCTCACGGCGAGGCAATCGCCGTGGGTCTCATCTTCGCCGCCCGACTGGCTCGGGAGCTCGGCCGGATCGATCAGGCCCGCGTCGACGAGCATGACCACGTCGTACGAGACGAATACGGCCTGGCATCGTCCGAGCAGTGGACCCATGTGAGAACCCTGTCCGTCGATGATCTCATGGCGAGCATGGCTCGCGACAAGAAGGCGGTCCACGGCCTGACGTTCGTTCTCGATGGTCCCTCCGGTCTCGAGGTCGTCCCCGATGTGTCGAGTGGGAAAGTGGAGAAGGTCCTTCGAAACTTCCTCGTCGACTGACCGACCGGGGAGTAGTTTCTTCATGTGCCTTCGATCCTTCTCCTTCATGGGCCGAACCTGAACCTGCTCGGCGAGCGCGAACCCGAGATCTACGGCTCGGCGACGCTCGAGGATTACATCCGCACCTGTTCCGATCACGCCAAGTCGAAAGGCTTCGACCTGGCACACCTTCAGTCCAACCATGAGGGAGACTTGGTGGAGGCGATCCATGATGCACGCAAACGTCATGCCGCCATCGTCATCAACGCCGGGGCCTTCACGCATTACGCGTGGGCCCTGCACGACGCTTTGGCAACCTTCGAGGGCCCATCGCTCGAAGTCCACATCTCCAATCCGAACGCTCGTGAGCCCTGGCGTCACACGAGCGTTTTGGCCCCGGTGGTCGATGGCTCGATCGCCGGACTCGGACTACGGGGCTACCTTCTGGCCATCGACGCCGTCGTCGGTCTGTTGGCCTGAAAACACCGATGTCCACCGCATCGGTTCGTCTCGATCGTCTACGTGATTCGGTCGACGGCCGTCCGCTCGTACTTTTCGGACCGTCCGACGTGCGTTGGATCACGGGCTTCACCGGTTCCAATGGCTGGCTGCTCGTCACCGAAGACGACACGACTCTTGTGACCGATGGTCGTTACTCGGAGCAGGCATCCGACGAGACTTCGCGCCACGGTTGCGCATGCAGCATCGAGATCACCCGCTCACTCTCCGAGATGGTGGCGATCATCGCCAAGCGGAAGCTCCCGTCGATTGTGGTCCGGCCATCACATGTGACTCTCGATATTTCGCATTCGCTCGAGCGCGAGGGTGTCTCGCTCGAGGACGGAGAACAGGCTTTGGCCGGGTGTCGGCGGATCAAGGACAGTGCGGAAATCCACGCGATGAGTCGCGCCGCCAAGATCACCGATGAAGCCCTTCACGACGTCGTCAACCGAATCGATGGTCGACCCCGTGAGAGAGACCTTCGAGACGAACTCGAGTACCTGATGCGTCGCTTGGGTGCTGATGGCCCCTCGTACGACACGATCGTGGCGGCCGGACCGGACAATTCGGCCCGACCCCACCATCGTCCGACCGATCGTCGACTCACCGACGGAGATGCACTCGTGATCGACGTCGGAGCTCTGGTCGACGGTTACCACTCGGACATGACACGAACCTTCTTCGTCGGCGAACCACCCTCAGAACTCGAGCGCCTCTTCCGAGTGGTGAGTTCCGCCCAGCTCGCCGGGCTGGAGGCCGTGCGAGCTGGCGCCAAGGGGGCGGCGGTCGACGCCGCTTGTCGGCGCGTCTTCGAAGCCGAAGGAGTCATCGACTTGTATCCCCAT
>JBEGQB010000128.1:0-5719 GCA_041181165.1 Actinomycetota bacterium | reverse complement strand
GGTGCACCGAGTACCGAGATCGGCCGAGCCGAAGCCGACTGGATGTCTGCTCGCCAGTAGTGTCGGACGAATGTCGCTCCGTCACCCACGCATCGTCGCTATTGGCCTCGCCTCTCTTCTCGCCCTGACGGCGTGCGGGGGCGACGATTCGAGTTCCGTCCCGGACCCGATGATGGATGGCAACGAGCCCGAGGTCTCCCTACCGGCCACGACCCCCACCGACCTGGTGATCACCGACATCGCCGAAGGTGAAGGTGAAGGCGCCCAATCCGGCGACACGATCTTCGTTCACTACGTCGGGGTGCGGTCCGAGGACGGCACACGTTTCGACGGCAATTTCGGCGGTTCGCCTTTTGCGGTCACGCTCGGTGTCGGCGCCGTGATCGAAGGCTGGGATACCGGGCTCGTCGGCATGAAGGTCGGTGGACGGCGTCAACTCGACATCCCCGCCGATCTCGCCTACGGCGACACCGGTGCCGGCGAAACGATCAAGCCCGGCGACGCACTGTCGTTCGTGATCGACGCGGTGGCCATTGTTCCGGCCACTGATGCCGCCGACAAGCCTTCGCTCACGATCGATGGTTCGGCCAATGTCGATTCGGTCGACACCGAAGATCTCGTCGACGGTAGCGGCACCAAAGCCGAGGCCGGCATGACGGTGGCTCTGCACCTCGTCGCCTTCCGTGCCGACACCGGTGAGGAGATCACCGGCACCTGGGATCAAGGTGCTCCGATCACGTTCGAATTGGTGGAGGGCGGAACCCTTCCGGGTCTTCTCGAAGGAATCCCCGGAATGAAGGTCGGTGGTCGCCGAGAAATCCGGATTCCGTTCACCGATGCCTGGGGACCCGACGGTCAGGAGTCGATCGGCTTGCCGGCCGAGACCGACATCGTGGTGGTCATCGATCTTCTGGCGGCGTTCTGAGCGCGCGATAAGCCGACCACCACGCCGTCAGGGCTTCGGGGAACATCCCCTCACCTCCGTCGGCGAACGAATCACTCGATCCGTCATCCGTCCAGCGACGAACCACCACCCCCACACCTTCGTCTTCCACCACGGCCACGACTCGCACGCGGAAACGTTCGGGCTCGGAGTCGTCGATCTCGCTCTCGGAGTCGTCGACTCTCGACATCCAACCGGTCATCACCAGGCAGGCCGCATCGATGGCCGGTGCCGAGGGCAAACGGGTGAGGAGCGCGTAGGGATCCGGATCGCAATCGATCAGTTCGCGGGTGAAACCATCGTTCAGGCATTCGACGGCGAATAGTCGCGCCGAGCGATATCGCAAGGTCTCGTCGAGGGTCTCGCGCAGATCGGTGTCGATCCATTGGGCGATGGCGAGGGGTCGTTCTTCGGTTCGGTTCATGGCCGCAATGTGGACACTGCGGCGCGCCGAGGGAGTCAGGAAATCACGCGTTCGATACGGCGAGCCGCTTTCACGAGGTCGGCCCCGTAACGCTGACCCGGCTTGGCGGTGAGACGTTCGATCGGTCCGCTCACACTGATGGCCGCCACCACTGCTCCGTCTGCGTCGAGGATCGGCGCGCTCACCGACGCCACACCAACTTCGCGCTCACCGACACTTTGTAGCCAACCATCGCGCCCGACCGGCTCACCGGCCAGAACATGGCCCGCTGATCCGGCACTCAACGGAAGCAGCGCCCCTTCGGGAACGATCCATCGCAGACCGTGCGTCGATTCGAACGACACCACACAGCGGCGCGCCGAGCCCTCGCGAACGTACAACT
Source organism: Actinomycetota bacterium (assembly GCA_041181165.1). Classification (GTDB taxonomy): domain Bacteria; phylum Actinomycetota; class Acidimicrobiia; order Acidimicrobiales; family Ilumatobacteraceae; genus Casp-actino8. The sequence continues at coordinate 3,970 of JBEGQB010000128.1, read as the reverse complement.
GCACGCTCTCACCCGTTGAGGTACGCAAACGATCGAGGATCGAACGGGCCGACTCGACGAACGGATACGCGGCACCCGCGGCTCGACCGAGAGCCACGAACCTTCCGCCCAACCGGAACCGCCCATCGGAATCGCGTCGCACCATGCCGTGTTGTTCCATGGCCACGGCCAATCGATGGAGCGTGGCGCGCGGAATCCCCGTGGAGTCCACGAGGTCACCGAGCGAGGCCGACGACGACTCCTCGAGCGCGTCGAGGATCAGGGCGACCTTGTCGAGAACGCCAATGCCCGATACGCTGTCCATACAGCAAGACTACTGTCCCACTATGTGAGATAACCACCACAGGTCGATTCCTGTGTCTCACCGTGGGCGATCCGTCGAGAGGCAATCATGAGCAACCCCACCACCCTGCCGCAGAAGGTCTGGGACCAACACGTCGTCCACTCCGCCCCTGGCGAACCGGATCTCCTCTACATCGATCTTCATCTCGTGCACGAAGTCACCAGCCCGCAGGCTTTCGATGGATTGCGAATGTCGGGGCGCAAGGTGCGTCGCCCCGAACTCACGGTGGCCACCGAGGATCACAACGTTCCGACCGAGAACATCCACCTTCCGATCGCCGATCCGATCTCGGCACGTCAAGTGGAAGTACTGCGGGCCAATGCTCGCGAGTTCGGCATCGATCTGTTCTCCATGGGTGATGATCGTCAGGGAATCGTGCACGTGATCGGACCCGAGCAGGGCCGCACCCTGCCCGGCATGACGATCGTCTGCGGCGACAGCCACACGGCCACGCACGGCGCGTTCGGTGCGCTCGCCTTCGGAATCGGAACGAGTGAGGTCGAGCACGTCCTCGCGACACAAACCCTTCCGCAGAGTCGTCCGAAGTGGATGTCGGTCAGTGTGGACGGAACGCTCCCCGACGGCGTGACCGCGAAGGACGTGATCCTCGCCATCATCGGACGGATAGGGACCGGTGGCGGTATCGGCCATGTGATCGAGTACCGCGGCAGTGCGATCCGATCGCTCTCGATGGAAGGTCGTATGACCGTGTGCAACATGAGCATCGAGGCCGGAGCCAAAGCGGGCCTCATCGCTCCTGACGACACCACCTTTGCCTACCTCGAGGGTCGCGAGCACGCGCCGAAGGGCAAGGCATGGGAGCAGGCACTCGACGCGTGGCGCTCGCTTCGCACCGATTCCGGTGCCGCCTGGGACAAGGAGGTCTCGATCGATGCCGCCGGTCTCACACCCTTCGTGAGTTGGGGCACCAATCCGGCTCAGGTCGCCAGCATCGATTCATCGATCCCGTCACCTGACGACTTCGCCGACGCCACGACACGCGAAACGGTCGCCCGCGCCCTCGAGTACATGGGACTCACCGCCGGTCAGCGCATCCGCGACGTCGAGGTCGACACCGTCTTCATCGGCTCGTGCACCAACAGCCGTATCGAAGATCTCCGAGCCGCCGCCAAGGTCCTCGAAGGTCGGCACGTGACGGTGCCGCGCGTGATGGTCGTCCCCGGCAGCCATGCCGTGAAGAAGCAGGCCGAAGCCGAAGGACTCGACAAAGTGTTCATGGCGGCCGGCGCCGATTGGCGTGAGCCCGGTTGCTCGATGTGCTTGGCCATGAACCCCGACAAACTCGCGCCCGGCGAACGCGCCGCCAGCACGAGCAACCGCAACTTCGAGGGCCGACAGGGACGCGGTGGACGAACCCACCTCGTCTCCCCCGCGGTGGCCGCGGCCACTGCGGTCGCCGGCCATTTCGCGGCACCGAGCGATCTGTCCTGACACCCTGGGATCGAAAGAGAGACAACGAGACATCATGAAGAGCGTCCGCATCCTGAACGGTCGAGGCATTCCGCTGCGCCGCAGCGACATCGACACCGACCAGATCATTCCGGCCGATTGGTTGAAGCGAGTCGAACGCACCGGATTCGAAGCCGGTCTGTTCTCCACCTGGCGCGAAGATCGCGACTTCGTCCTCAACGATCAGCGTTACGCCGGTGCCAACGTGCTCGTCGCCGGACCATCGTTCGGTGTGGGCTCGAGTCGTGAGCACGCGGTTTGGGCGATCCAGCAATACGGATTCGATGCCGTGATCGCACCGAGCTTCAGCGACATCTTCCGCAACAACTGCACCAAGAACGGACTCGTCCCCGTGGCGCTTCCCATCGAAACCGTCGAGAAGATCTGGGCGGCGATCGAAGCCGATCCCTCCACGGCGATCCTGATCGACATGGAACGTCTCGTGGTGGAGGTTCCGGCGGCCGGTGTGACGTCGAACTTCCCGATGGAACCGCAGAATCAGCACCGTTTCCTGAACGGGCTCGACGACATCGGCATCACCCTCACCCACGCCGACGACATCTCGTCGTTCGAGGGTCGTCGCCCGGCCTGGCTCGGACGCTGAGCGTCCTACGACCTCTCGTCAGTCGTCGAGGAATTCGGAGAGGTTCAACAACTTCGGATTGTTGCTGAAGACCTCGACCGGCTTGGTGAGCGGCATGCGCATGGTGCGCTGCAAGATCGTGACCTGGGTGTGCTGGTTGTACTCGACGAGCGTGACCGCCCATCCGTCACGACCGGCACGAGCCGTTCGACCCGAGCGGTGCAGATAGTCCTTGTTGTCCTTGGCCGGTTCGTAGTGGATCACGACCGCGATGTCGTCGATGTCGATGCCGCGCGCGGCGACATCGGTGGCCACGAGTACCGCCAGATCGCCTTCGGCGAAACGACGCAGCGCCTTCTCGCGAGACGGCTGAGGAAGATCGCCGTGGATGGCCGCCGCGTTCACGCCAAGAGCCTTCAGGTTGTCCGACACGCGATCGCACACGCGCTTCGTCTGGCAGAACACGACCGTCTTGCCGGCCCCGCGAGCAATGGCCGCGACGACCTTGTCCTTGTCCATGTGGTGCGCAGCGAGCCAGAGATGATGCATGGTGCCGACGGTGTCGGTGGCGGCATCGATGGCGACCTCGATCGGGTCGCGTAGATAAGCGCGTATCAGGTGGCCGACGTCCCCATCGAGGGTGGCCGAGAAGAGCATCGTCTGATTCCGACCCGTGCAACGACGGAGAATCCATTCGACTTGCGGCGTGAATCCGTCGTCGGCCATCCGGTCGGCTTCGTCGAGTACGACGACCTCCACCCCGGAGACGTCGATCTCGTCAGATTTCAGGAGGTCGATGAGTCGCAGTGGAGTGGCGACCACGATTTCGATTCCGGCCGCCAACAGGTCGACCTGTTGGTGACGGCTCGAACCTCCGTACACCGCAAGAACGCGACGTCCCGAATGATTGGCGACCGGCTCGAGTACTTCGGCGACCTGCACTGCAAGTTCACGTGTCGGAACGAGCACCAAACCGAGTGGACGCATCGGTTCGGCGCGCTCGGAGATCCGAGAGAGCATCGGCACCCCGAAGGCGAGGGTCTTCCCGCTTCCCGTCTTGGCCCGACCACAGACGTCGCGCCCTTGGAGACCGACGGGAATCGCCTCTTTCTGAATGGCGAAGGGCTGAGCGAAACCGGCCGCGGCCAGCCCGGCATCGACATGGTCGGGTACTCCGAGCGCTGCGAAGCCGGTGGGGGTCGGTACCGGTGGCATCACTTTGATGGTGGTCAGCGGTTGGGTGGGACGGCCCGGCGACACATCGGAACCCGAGCGGTCGGACGAGCCCCGTCGACGCCGACGTCCGCGGGGGGACCCCTGACGGGGTGCGGGCTCGGTCATGACCTCGTCAGGGTACCTCGCCTGCGGCCTCGACGAGCGGTGAACGACGACTTCGCTGTGAGGTCGACCACGAACGTCTGCCTACTCTCTCAACATGCATGTGCCCCTGACGATCAACGATCACATCCGCCGCGCCGAGCTGCTCTACCCCGATCGCGTCGGCCTGGTGGACGAACCTGATCAGCCGGCCTCCTCGTGGGGTGAGCTCACCTATCGGCAGATCGGTGAACGAG
>JBEGQB010000127.1:0-5790 GCA_041181165.1 Actinomycetota bacterium | reverse complement strand
ACCGGATGCCCGTCACGGAAACGATTCGCGACTTCCTGAATGTCGTTGAAGCGGATCGCCTTCACCGTGTAGGGCTCACCTTGCGCGGCCGGCCCGCCGATGGTGCGAACCGTTCCCCCGGTCCGACCGGAGATCGGCCGCGGTTGAACCGCCGAATCGTCGGCGGGAAGGCGACGTGCCGACGGGACGGGGTCGGTGTCTCGCGGCGTCACCTGGCGAGACACCGGTCGAGAAATGTCGTCGATGTCGGATCGACGAGGATCGCCGCCACGAGCGATACCTCCCGAACGATCGACGAACTCGCCGTCGTCGTAGTCGTCGTAGGCATCGTCTTCGCCCAGACCCAGGTAATCCATGGCACGTTTGAAGATCGACATGGTGATCGGATCGTAGTACGGCTGGTCAGGTGGCGGGTGGACGGTCTCCGAAGATCGCCGAGCCCACCCGGACGATGGTCGAACCGGCATCGAGCGCGATGTCGAGATCGTTGGTCATGCCCATGGACAATTCGTGGAGACCGAGGTCGTGAGCGAGCAAGGCGCAGGCTCGGAAAACTCGGCGGGTCTCGGTGACGTCACCATCGGTCGGTCCGACCGTCATCAGCCCCACCGGATCCAGTCCGGCGGCCGCCGCGTCCGCGACGAGGCCCTCCACATCATGAGGACGGCAGCCACCCTTGTCGATCTCTCCGGTCGCGTTCACCTGCACCAAGACGCGGGCTCCGGGGCTTCGACGGGCGACCTCGGTGACCAGCTCTCGGCGATCGATCGTGTGCCACCAGCCCACGAGAGGAGAAACGGCCCGGACCTTGTTGGACTGTAGTCGACCGATGAAGTGAACGGTGGGACGCTCGACGCCGTCGGGAAACTGCGACATCTTGGCGATGAGCTCCTGTGCATAGTTCTCTCCGACGTCCGAACAACCGGCGCGTACGGCAGCGGTCATGGCCTCGACTCCGAACCCTTTCGTCACCGCCACGAGTCGAACTCCGGACCGTCCCCGACGGTCGATCCGATCACGAATCTCGCTGATGCGATCGGCCACGCGATGGTCGTCGATCACGACTTCCCACTTTCCTCATCGATGACCACGGCCATCACCTGGCGACCCGGATCACCGGCGCGGTGCGAATAGAAGTGTTGGCTTCGACATCTCGTGCACAGGTCGATGCCCACGACTTGTTCGATCCCGTAGGTCGACAGTTCGACTTGCAAGACGGCCCGAAGATCGAGAGCCGGGCGACTCCGAGAATCGACGCCCACGGATGCTCGTCCGAAACGGTCGGCCATCGTGTCGAGGTCATCGGCGCCGAATTCGTTGCAGCAGACCTGCAGATGGGGCCCGATCACCGCCGAGCGAGGTTGGTCGCCGACAGCGACGAAACATTCGACGAGCGACTCGAGCACGCCGTCGCGCACACCTCGCCAACCAGCGTGGGCGATCCCGACTCCGACATCGCCCACGAGGGCAACGGGCGCACAGTCGCCCACCCACACACCCAGAACCACTCCCGGCGAGGTGGTGAACAATGCGTCGCCCGTTTCACCGTCGTGTCGACCCGGGGAGTCGACCACCCGAGAAACCACCCCGTGTTCTTCGGTGAGCATCGTCCATGCGCCATCGATCAATCGACGACGCCGAGATTCGTTCGTGATCCCGGGTCGAAAGTCGCCATCGGTTCGACTACCGACCACCACGGTGGACCGGATGCCGAAGGGCGCGGCAACGTACGCCGCCACGGGCTACTTCAGAAACGATGGAACGTCGAAGTCGTCGTCGCCGTCGTCACCGAACGCCAGAGGATCTCCGGCGAAGATGTCCTTGGGCGGAGCCGAGCGAGCACCTTGATCCTTCGGAGCCGAACGTCCAGCCGGTCGGGCCGAAGGCTTCACCTGCGGTGCACCGTCCCAACGGTCGAAACCGGCAGCGATGACGGTGACCTTGACTTCGTCGCCCATGTCGTCGTTGATGACGGTGCCAAAGATGATGTTGGCATCCTGATGCGCGATGCCATGGATGATCTCGGCCGCTTCGTTCATTTCCATGAGCGTCATCGACGAGGGTCCGGTCACGTTGAGGAGAACGGCACGAGCGCCTTCGATCGACGCCTCGAGCAAATTGCTCGACAATGCCTTGAGGGCAGCGTCACGAGCACGGCTGTCGCCACTGGCAGTACCGATTCCCATGAGCGCCGATCCGGCGTTCTGAAGGGTCGCCTTCACGTCGGCGAAGTCGGTGTTGATCAGACCGGGATTCGTGATCAGGTCGCTGATTCCCGACACGCCGCTGTACAGAACTTCGTCGGCCTTGCTGAAGGCTTCCATGACGGTGTCTCGAGCGTCGACGACGGAGAGGAGACGGTCGTTCGGAACGACGATCAACGTGTCGACCTTCTCTTTGAGTTTCGCAATGCCCGAATCGGCCTGCACCGCCCGGCGTCGACCTTCGAAGGAGAACGGTCGCGTGACCACGCCGATCGTCAGGGCGTTGAGACTCTTGGCGACTTCGGCCACGATCGGAGCCGCACCGGTTCCGGTTCCTCCACCCTCTCCGGCGGCGATGAAGACCATGTCCGCGCCCTTGAGCGCGTCCTCGATGTCCTCTCGATGTGCCTCGGCGGCCTGGCGTCCGACTTCGGGATCGCTTCCGGCGCCGAGTCCACGTGTGAGCTCACGGCCGATGTCGAGCTTCATCTCGGCGTCGGACGTCATGAGTGCCTGGATGTCGGTGTTGATCGCGATGAATTCGACACCGCGGAGGTTGCGCTCGATCATCCGGTTCACGGCGTTGACTCCTCCGCCGCCGACACCGACCACCTTGATCTGACAGATGTAGTTGTTCTGACTACCAGCCATCGGGCTCCTCCGAATCTGGATTCCGGCATGCCGGAACACTGGATGGGCGAACGAAGGGTTCCACCCACCCGATTTCCCGACATTCTCTCAGGTCAGCGCCTTGTGTGGGGGGATACCCGTCTCAGCGAACGCTCGCCTCACCCGTGGAGACGTCGACCACCGAGTACCGGGACGACCCTTCGCGTTTGATGGCATTGACCAGCGCAACCAGCTTTTCCTGGAACCCCTCGGGGCGCCCGAACAAGACCTCGACATCGTCGGTGAGACCCAGCGTGACCTCTCCCTCCGGCGTGACCGCAGCCGAGACGAGCCGGACGCGAAGTTCCCTCGGGAGAGCGTTGATCAACTGCACGGCGCCCAAGAACGGCTGACCGACGAGATCCCCGGCCGACAGATTCGGACCGGTTCCATTGATGAAGGGGTAATCGACCAGATCTCCTTCGATCACGTCGAGGACCCTGCCGTCGAGATCGATCACACGATTGAAACCGTCGACCGCTCGGAAGAAGGCCAGCGGTTTGCGCTCGACGACCTCGATGTGCACCGACGACGGAAGATGCATGGAGACCCGCGCCTTTTCCACCCAAGGGATGGCCTCGAGATCCTTGGCCGCTCCGTGAAGGTCGGCGGTCAGGATCGGGTCACCCTTCAGCGATGCCACGACCTCCCCGACCTTTTCCGGATCGGCGTACACGACTCCTTCGACCGAGACTCTTCGTACCGAGAGGATCGGACTGGTGAGAAGGAGAAGGACGATCAGGATCGCCACGACGACCGAACCAGCCACGACCAGCCACCAGAGACGACGGCGCCCTTCTTGTCGGCGCACGGCGATTCGTCGTTGACGGAATCGCGCTTGACCGGTCACCTTGGCCGGCTGTGCGGTGTCGTCGGTGATGACGACCCGCTTTCGTTCCGGTCGGGGTTCGGATCGGTTGGATGAGGGACGACTGCTCACCGGCTGGGGACTCACCGTCTCGACGGCTGATTTCTGCTCTTTCGCCTCGACCCGACGGGCCTGTCGTTCCTTGCGCTGCTCGTCGTCCGCTTGACGGATGACCGCGGCCTCGTCGGGGTCCCGTGTGACACGTCGACGAAGTCTCGACCATCGACCGGTCGGATCTCCGTCCTGCATCGCGGCGTCGCCCGCTCCCTGTCCGGCTGTCTCGACGTCGGTGGCCGGCGAGGATCCGCCGGCGAAAGCCCGGGCCAATTCGGCTTCGATATCGGCATCGACGATTCCCTCCGTCGATTCGTCGACGGGTATCTCGAAATTGCCCTGGCCATGCTGATCGTTCACGTCAGAACCTCGTCGAATCCGATCAAGCGCACTTCACTTCGGAGATCGAAACCAGTGGAATCGAGAACCTTCTCGCGTACATGGCACATCACGGCATGCACGTCTCCCGCACGACCTCCTTCGTCGGCCTGAATGAAGTTCGCGTGTTTGGTGGACACCTCGGCGGAACCGATCCGGAATCCGCGTAGTCCGATTCGATCGATCAATTCGCCGGCCGACACTTGACCCGGAACCGGATTCACGAACACCGAGCCGGCATTCTGGCCGCCGGGTTGGTTTTCGCGTCGCCACCGAACGATGTCCTCGATCATCTTCAGCGATTCCTCGCTCGATCCACGTTCGAGATGCAACCGCGCTCTGACGACCACGTCGGAGTCGCCGAGGTTCGAACCCCGAAACCGCAAGCCGAGTTCGCTGACCGGTCGGACGGACGTCCGACCCGAGTCGAGGTCGAAGAGATCGACCTCGACGAGTGACGAGGCGATGTCGGCACCGTGGCCACCGGCATTCATGCGAACTGCTCCGCCGATCGAACCCGGAACACCGACCGCCCATTCGAAACCGGTGAGGCCGGCGTGTGCTGTCCGCCGAGCGACAACCGGAAGGAAGGCAAGGGCGCCGGCCTCGACCGGACCCGCACCCGAGTCCGTGTCCGGAATCCGAAGTGACTCCCCGATCGCCCCCCAGCGGAGCACCACACCGGGAAAACCGCGGTCGGCGACGAGCATGTTGCTGCCTCGACCGAGCACGACGAATGGGCATTTACGGCCACCGACGATCTCGTGGATCTTGAGGAGATCGTCGATCGATTCCACGGTGATGAGAATGGCCGCCCGACCACCGACGCGGTACGTGGTCAACTCGCCGAGTGGAGCGTCGAGGCGCGCCCTCGCTGCGAAAAAGGTCGCGAGATTCGAGAGAAGCTCAGGATCCATGGCGCCGTTCGAGAATTTCACGAGGCAGGGTTTCGATGTCACCACAACCCATGGAAATACAGACGTCACCTTCCTCGACGAGGGCGTCCACAGCTGCCGCGAGTTCCGCCCGTTCCGGAACCCACTCGACAACCGCCCTCGGATGGCGTCGGCGAATGGCCTCGACGACCAGCATTCCGGTCACACCTTCGATCGGCTGGGTCCCGGAGGAATAGATGTCGGTGATGACGACCACATCAGCATCGACGAACGCGTCGGCATATTCGTCGCTCATCAGCGCCATCCGGTTGTATCGATTCGGTTGGAACACCGCGACCGTGCGATTCCATTCACCGCGTGCCGCCGCGAGCACGGCAGCGATCTCACGCGGCAGATGCGCGTAATCATCGACGAACGTGACGCCGCCCGCCGATCCGATGACGTCGAACCGTCTTCCCACGCCGGCGAAAGTCGACACGGAATCGATCGCTCGATCGATGTCGATGCCTGTAGCCGACGCAAGAGTCAAAGCACCTGTCGTATTGGAGACGTTGTGGATTCCGCGCAGAGGAATCTCCACCCGACGCAGCCCGAAGAACTCGCTGCGTATCGAGAACGACGTTCGACCGGGGTGAAACTCGACATCGCTCCAGACGACGTCGGCCTCGGAAGATCCGTACGAGATGCTCGAGGGACGAAGCATCCGTTTCAGCGCCGGGTC
>JBEGQB010000126.1:0-5931 GCA_041181165.1 Actinomycetota bacterium | reverse complement strand
GGTTCAGGCGTTCGTCGTGATGATCCCGCTGACGTTGTCGAACTTCGCCATGATCGCCGCGGTGATCGTTCTTCTCGTCACGTCACAACCTCTGCTCGCCGTCGTCGCACTGGCCCCACTGCCCTTCGTCAACATCTTGGCGAACCGTTTCTCGCGACGCATCCATCCGGCGGTACTCGCCGTTCAGGCCGAACAAGCGCAACTGGCCTCGGTGGTCGAGGAGACGGTTTCGGGTGTTCGTGTGATCAAGGGCTTCGGTGCCGAAAGAGTGCAAGCGGAAAAACTTCGTGTGGAAGCCGACGACATCCAACGTGTGTCACTTGAAGCGGCCCGACTTCGCAGCCGATTCCTTCCGGCCATCGACCTGTTGCCCTCCATCGGACTGATCGCGGTGCTGGGGATGGGTGGTCATCGCGTGATCAACGGCGAGATGACCGTGGGTGATCTCGTCAAGTTCAACGCCTACATCACGATGCTGATCTGGCCACTACGCAACATCGGTATGACGGTCGCCATGGCCCAGCGTTCGGCGGTGGCCCTGATGCGCGTCAACGAAGTGCTCTCCACACCGAGCGCAGTCAGCGATCCGGTCGAACCGAAACAATTGCCGGCGGGCGACCGACTCGGAGCGCTCGAGTTCGATCGGGTGCGGTTCTCCTACGAGGGAAGCGAGCCGGTGCTCGACGACTTCTCGATTTCGATTCCGGCCGGCCACGCAGTGGCACTCGTCGGTGGAACCGGCTCGGGGAAGTCGACGGTGGTCAGGTTGCTCACTCGCTTCCACGACGTGGAGGCCGGCGCGATTCGCATCGACGGAGTGGATGTGCGCGATCTGCCTTTGCACGACCTTCGTTCTGCAGTGGGCATCGTGTTCGAGGACACCTTCCTCTTCAACGACACGGTGAGGGCCAACATCGCCTTCTCCCGACCGGATGCGAGCCAGCATCTCGTGGAGTCAGCGGCCCGACTGGCCGGTGCACACGACTTCATCGTGCAGTTGCCGGAGGGTTACGACACGATCCTCGGCGAGCGGGGTTACTCCCTCTCGGGTGGGCAGCGCCAGCGGGTAGCGATTGCTCGGGCGATCGTGTCCGATCCGCGCATTCTCGTCCTCGACGATGCGACCTCGGCCGTCGACCCATCGAAGGAGCACGAGATCCGCGAGGCGATGGCCACCGTCATGAGTGGTCGCACTACCATCGTGATCGCGCACCGACCGGGCACGATCGCGCTGGCCGACACCGTCGTGCTGCTCGACGACGGACGTGCGGCGGCGGTGGGCACGCATGAAGAACTGCTCGCCACCAACGATCGGTACCGGCAGGTGCTGGCCGCTTGGGCCGTGCACGACGACGACGGCGACGATGACTCCCCGGCGCCGAGTTCCGAGGCCAACCGCGATGCAGTGACTGGTGAAGTCGTGCGCACGAGGGCCGTCTCGAAGTCCGATGAGGGGTTGGTCTAGATGTGGTCGCAATCCGCGGTCAGTGAGGACGAACGTCTGGATCGTGCCGAGACGATCGGCGTCCTGCGTCGCACCTATTCGGTGGCCGTCGCCCAACGTCGCTTGATCCTCAGCGCCTTTGGCCTCGTGATCGTGAGCACGCTCATCACGCTGGCCGGCCCGACGTTGCTGCGATTCGCCATCGACCACGGAATCAAAGAGCGTGACGGGCGAGCACTGAACATCGTGGTGGTGCTCTTCGTCCTGGTCGTGCTTGCCGGCTACGCAGTGGGCCGTCTGCAGTTCCTGGCCATCAATCGTGCTGGAGAGGGCTTCCTCAGAGACCTGCGCATCCTGGTCTTCGATCGGCTGCAACGACAGTCGATGGCCTTTTTCGATCGCGAGAAGGCTGGAGTTCTCGTTTCCCGGATGACCGCCGACATCGAGTCGATGGCCGAACTCATCCAGTGGGGTCTCCTGCAGTTCGTGTCGGCTTTCTTGCTCCTGTGCCTCTCGGTGATTCTGCTCTTCGTGATGTCGTGGCAACTCGCGTTGGTGGCCCTCGTCGTACTGCCGATGCTGTTGGTGGCATCGGTGCGCTTCCACCGGATGTCGAATGCCGCGTATCTGAACGTGCGCGAGAAGGTCGGCAACAATCTGTCGACGCTTCAGGAGGGGATCACCGGAGTCCGAGTGATCCAGGCCTACGGGCAGGAGGTTGCGTACGCCGAAAAGTTCCGTCGCTCGAACCGTGCGCTCTTCGATTCGCACATGCACAGCGTGAAGGTGAGCACCTGGTATTTCGGTCTGGTCGAGTTCGCCGGCATCGCGGCGACCGGCGCGATCATCGGTGTGGGTGGATGGCTCGTGCACCGAGGTGACGTATCGCTCGGAACCGTGACCGCCTTCGTGTTGCTGCTCGCCAATCTCTTCGATCCGGTACAACAACTCAGCCAGCTCTACAACACCGTGCAGTCGTCCACCGCCGCACTTCACAAGTTGTTCGCCATCATCGACGCCGAGCCCGACGTGGATGAAGTCGCCCACCCGAGTCCACTGCCGCGTCGTGGCGAAATCGAAGTACGTGAAGTGACGTTCGCATATCAGGGAAGCGACCGACCGGCCCTCGAGTCGGTGAGCATCACCGTGGGGGATGGGGAACGACTGGCTCTCGTCGGCCCAACCGGTGCCGGCAAATCGACTCTCGCCAAGTTGATGGCCCGCCTCTACGACCCGACGCGGTCGGCGAACTCGGGCATCACCGGGTCGGTGCGTTTCGGTGGGGTCGATCTGCGCAATGCGTCGATGAAGGAGTTGCGCGAGCGAATCGTCGTCGTTCCACAAGAAGGTTTCTGTTTCAGCGGATCCATTCGGGAGAACATCCGCATCGCCCGTTCGGCGGCGACCGATCGAGAGATCGAAGACGCGCTGGCCTCGATCGGCGCGCTCGACCGCTTCGAGCATTTTCCCGAGGGGCTCGAAACCGACGTACGTGAGCGCGGTTCTCGGCTGTCAGCGGGGGAGCGACAACTCGTGGCGCTGGCTCGGGCGGCACTCGTGGATCCGGCGGTGCTCGTTCTCGACGAAGCGACGTCGAATCTCGATCCCGGAACCGAAGCCGTCGTGGAACACGCGCTGGAGCGTCTGATGGCGGGGCGCACCGTGGTGGTCGTGGCCCACCGACTCTCGACGGTGAGGAGAGCCGATCGGATCGCGGTGGTCGACCAGGGGCGACTCGTCGAACTCGGCACGCACGACGAATTGGTCGCAGTGGGTGGTCGTTACGCCGCCTTGGCCGATGCGTGGGAACGCAGTCAGCCGCACTGACTCAACGGGCCACGAAATACTTGGCCTGCGGGTGATGGCAGATGATGGCCGAGGTCGTCTGCTCGGGTTGGTACTGCCATCCGGTTTCTTCGCTGACCTCGATGCCGATGCGACCGGCTTCCAGAATTCGGGCCACGGTTGCGTTGTCCTCCAGATCGGGACACGCCGGGTAACCCCACGAGTAGCGACCACCGCGATATTGCTGACGGAACAGACCGCCGAGTGAGGGTCCGTCCTCGGCGACGAATCCCCATTCTTCGCGGATCCGCTTGTGCCACAACTCGGCGAGGGCTTCGGCCATCTCGACACCTAGGCCGTGCACGAGCATGTACTTCTGGTATTCGTTGGCGGCGAAGAGACGTGCTGCCTCCTGGCTCACTGCCTCACCCATCGTCACGATGTGGAAGGCCGCGTAGTCGGGCTCGGATCCGATGGGCCGGAAGAAATCGGCGATGCACATGAATGGAGCTTCCGACTGACGCGGATAGGCGAAGCGCGCCAGCTCGGTGGAGCGCGATGCATCGGACCACACGACGAGTTCGTTTCCATCGGCGTTGACGCAGAAGTATCCGTACACGACCTGAGGCACGAGATAGCCGGCGGCCTTGGCTTCGGCGAGCTGTTCGCGCAAGATGGAGCGAATACGGGTCTTGAACTCGTCGTCGGACTCACCGCCCTCGGGGCGGAATTGCCATTGATTGCGAAAGAGCGCGGTTTCGTTGACGAACGAGGCGATCTCGTCGAGACCGATTCCCTTCACGATGCGCGTTCCGAGGAACGGCGGCTCGAACACGGTGTTGTCGTTTGCGACATCGGGCGAACGAGCGGGCAACGACGTGACGTCGGTGTCGGCTCGGGCCGAGCGCTTCGGGAGCACTCGGCCGGACGGCAGACGTCCGAAATCGGGATCATCGGCGCCGGAACGCTTCATGTCCATGAGGCGGTCGAGGGTGTTGAGACCCTCGAAAGCGTCACGGCCGTAGAACACTCGCCCGTTGTAGACCTCGCGGAGGTCCTGTTCGACGTAACTGCGAGTGAGTGCGGCACCGCCGAGCAGTACCGGTATGTCGTCGAGCCCTTGATCGTTGAGCTCGACGAGGTTCTCACGCATGATGAGCGTGCTCTTGACGAGAAGTCCGCTCATGCCCAGAGCGTCGGCACCGACTTCTTTCACCTTGGCGACCATCTCGGACACCGGGATCTTGATTCCGAGGTTGAAGACCTCGTAGCCGTTGTTCGTGCAGATGATGTCGACGAGGTTCTTGCCGATGTCGTGAACATCGCCCTTGACGGTGGCGAGCACGAGACGGCCCTTCGACGAACTGGCGCCGACCTTCTCCATGTGAGGTTCGAGGTGGGCGACGGCGGTCTTCATGGTTTCGGCCGACTGCAGAACGAAGGGGAGCTGCATCTGTCCGGTGCCGAAGAGTTCACCGACGACCTTCATTCCGTCGAGAAGAACGTCGTTGACGATCGCGAGGGGAGCCAGCCCGGACGCCATGGCTTCATCGAGATCGTCGGTGAGTCCTTCGCGGTCGCCGTCGATGATCCGGTGCTTCAGGCGTTCGGTGACCGGCCAACCCGAGCGGTCCTCGCGAACCTGTGACACGGTGGCGACGTCCTCGAAGACCTCGAGCAACTTCTTGAGCGGGTCGTAATCGGAACGGCGACGGTCGTACACGAGGTCGAGACACACCTGCTTGTGTTCTTCGGGCATACGCGCCAGCGGAACGATCTTGCCGGCGTGAACGATGGCCGAATCGAGGCCAGCGGCGACGCACTCGTGGAGAAAGACGCTGTTCAAGGCTTGGCGGGCGGCCGGTTTGAGTCCGAAACTGACATTGGAGACACCGAGCGTGGTGAAGGCACCGGGAATCTCGGTCTTGATGCGGGTGATCGCGTCGATGGTGTGCTTGGCATCGAGGCGGAGGTCGTCGTCGCCGGTCGACAGAGGGAAGGTGAGAGCGTCGAAGATGAGGTCCTCGGCGCGTAAGCCGTAACGATCGACCGCTATGCGATGGAGACGGTGGGCGATCTCCATCTTCCACTCGACGTCGCGCGCCTGGCCACGTTCGTCGATGAGCAGACACACGACGGCGGCGCCGTACTCGCTCGCCAAGGAGAACACGCGGTCGAGACGACTGCCGGGCTCTTCGCCGTCCTCGAGATTGGCCGAGTTCAAGATGGCCCGGCCGCCGATGTGCTGGAGGCCGGCTTCCATCACGGGTGGTTCGGTGGAGTCGAGCACGAGCGGCACGCTGGCCTGCGTCGCGAAGCGTGACGCGATTTCGTTCATGTCGACGACACCGTCTCGGCCGACGTAATCGACGCAAACGTCGAGGACGTGAGCTCCCTCCTTCACCTGTTCGGTGGCCATCTTCGAGCAGGTGTCCCAGTCGGCGGCGATCATCGCTTCGCGGAAGGCTTTGGAACCGTTGGTATTGGTGCGCTCGCCGATGATCAGGAACGAGTTGTCCTGTTTGATCGGCACGGAGGAATAGATCGACGAGACGCTCGGCTCGGTGATCGGCGATCGGCGAGGTGCAGCGAGTCCGCCAACGGCATCGACGACGGCTTTCAGGTGGGCCGGTGTGGTCCCGCAGCATCCACCGACGATGCCGATGCCGAGATCTTTCACATGATGCGCGTGGAACGACGCC
>JBEGQB010000125.1:0-5953 GCA_041181165.1 Actinomycetota bacterium | reverse complement strand
GGGAGAACGCCGTCGTCTACCAGATCTATCCCCGTTCGTTCGCCGACGCGAACGGCGACGGCATAGGAGACCTGCAGGGGATCATTTCCAAACTCGATCACCTGGCCTCGCTGAACGTCGATGCCGTGTGGATCTCGCCATGTTTCCCTTCCCCACAACACGACCATGGTTACGACGTCGCCGACTACTTCGACATCAACCCCGAATACGGCGATCTGGCGGTCTTCGACGAGTTGATCAGGCAAGGACGCCAGCGCGGTATCCGGGTGCTTCTGGATGTCGTGCCGAATCATTGCAGTCGAGATCATCGGTGGTTCCAAGATGCGCTGAGCGCCAGCCCTGGATCCCGCGAGCGAGGGCGTTTCTACTTCCGCGATGGGCGGGGTGCTGGTGGCGAGGAGCCGCCGAACAACTGGATGTCGATCTTCGGAGGACCGGCGTGGACCCGCGTGACCGAACCCGACGGGACGCCGGGTCAGTGGTATCTCCACGTCTTCGACGCCAGTCAACCCGATCTGAACTGGGAGAACGAAGAGGTCAAGCAGCACTTCGACGACATGCTCACGTTCTGGTTCGACCGTGGCGTGGACGGCTTTCGCGTTGATGCCGTCGCCGTCGTGGGCAAGACCGACGGGCTGCCGGACGGACCGGAGCTCAGGGAAGGTTCATCGACGTCGGAGCTCGCCACTCGTAACAAGCACTTCCAGCACCGGGAGATCGCTCATACCTACTGGCGGCGCTGGCGACATCTGATCGACGATTACGAAGTTGCGCATCCGGGCCGGGAGATCGTGACGGTCAGCGAGTCATACACGGGCGGACGCCCTGAACTTCTGTTGCGATACGTGGCTCCGGATCAGTTCCATCAATCGTTCGTGTTCGACCTGATGCTCGCTCCGTGGATCGCGTCGTCGGTGCGTTCGACGGTGGAGAGCAACTATCGAGTTCTCCGTAATGCCGGCGCGTCACTTGCCTGGACCCTGAACAATCACGACACCCATCGGTCGGTGACTCGCTATGGCCGGGCCAATGCCGATCAAGCGTCTTCCTATACCGGCAACAACCTGTTGTATCGAGATGCGCCGGTCGACCTTGCGCTCGGAACCCGCCGTTCTCACGCGATGATCGCGTTCACCGCCGCTCTACCGGGCACTCTGTATCTCTATCAAGGTGATGAGTTCGGTCTGCCGGAATGGCTCGACCTCCCCGACGATCGTCGAGAGGACCCGATCTTCTTTCGCACCAAGGGCCGCGAGAAAGGACGCGATGGATGTCGGGTTCCTTTGCCTTGGGCCGACGATGCCTCGACCCACTTCGGATTTTCTGGCTGTGAGCCAAGCGGAAGAGCGTGGCTACCCCAGCCCACATGGTGGGGAGACTTCGCCGCTTCCAAACAAGAGGGGACGGACGGATCGACGCTCGGGGTGTATCGCAAGGTCTTGAACCTTCGTTCGGTCTTCGATCCATCGGCCGACATCGTCTGGGAACTGGAAGAGAGTGAATCCCTCGTTGCGTTTCGTCGCGGTGACGTCCTGGTGGTCATGAACATGTCGACCAACGACGAGATCGTTCCAGCGGAGATCCTGGGTTCGGCTCGCACGATCCTGTCCACTGCGGCCTCGGCGGGGGCCTCCGTGCCCGGCAACTCCACCGTGTGGTTCCGCTGACCCCACCGGGCTAAGTAGCGTGCCCACTAACCTCATTCGATGTCACGCCGGATGTCGTCGCATCCGGCCCCGCCTCCGTAGCTCAGTGGATAGAGCAACGGTTTCCTAAACCGCAGGTCGCAGGTTCGATCCCTGCCGGGGGCGCCAGTGCGCATGGCCACCACGTTCGTACCGATGTAGTTGCCATCCGGGTGCGGAGAATGATTTCTATCCGCGCGGCTTCGCGGGGAAAGTTCTCGTCACGGCAACCGATCAGCATTCGGGAGATGCGCACTCATGCGATCGAAGTCGTCCAACCTTGTGGTCACCGGTGTGGTTGTGTCGGCGACGACGGCGTTGTTGGCCACCAATGTGTCGATAGCGCTCGGTCATACCTCATGGCTACCGATGCCACTGGCCGCTTTCACTTCAGACGGCTCCAACAACGGTGTGGTCGGCCCGCCAGGCGAACCGGGCATTCAAGGCGAGCAAGGAATCCAAGGCCCGCCAGGCGAACCGGGCATTCCGGGCGAGCAAGGAATTCAGGGCGTGCCGGGGGAGCAGGGCGAGCAAGGGCCACAGGGAGAGCCAGGCGGCTTTGGAAGCCACGGATCGTTCTACGACACGACCACGGTTGCGCTCCCTCGATACGCGGCCACTCCCGTTCCGCTGAACACGACGGATTTCGCCGACGGAATATCGATCGTGGACGGTTCCAAGATCACGTTCGCAGCATCGGGGCGGTTCAACATCATGTTCTCGTCCCAGCTGGAGAAGGGCGATGCCGGCACCGATCTCGTCAGCGTGTGGCTCACGAAGAATGGCGAGAACGTTCCATGGTCGAACACGGACGTCGTCGTCACATCGAGTGGGGCGAATAGCCGCCATCTCATTGCGCTCAACTTCTTCGTTGTGGCGATCGCCGGAGACTTCTTCCAACTCACGATGACATCGACGACGAGCAGTCAGATGATGATCAGATCGGTTGGCGCGCAGACGAATCCGGATCGACCCGAGATCCCGGGCACGATCCTCACTGTCTCACAGATCGGCTGAAGGGAGGTTCGAACTGATCGCAACGAGCGGAGTCAACTCTGTAACACCCCATCTCTAATGTTCGAACATGTTCGATTCTCTGTTGACGATCGACCTGACGGATCTCGGTGAGCGCGCTCGTCGAGTACGCAGTGCCGAAGATGCAGCGGGACTCATCACCGAGCTGGAGCGCGCCAAGCGTCGGATCGAGCATGCACTCGCCGAGGTGGTGGCGATCGCCTCCGTGCACGATTGGCATCACGAGGACGGTTGCTCGTCGGTCGCTTCCTGGGTCCGAACCATCGTCAGCGTGCCGGTGGGGGATGCGAAGCGAATCGTTCGGCTGGCCGAAGCGGTCCGCGATCTTCCTCTCATCGGAGAGCGTTTGGCGGCCGGTCGGCTCGGCGTCGCTCAAGCCGCCCGCCTCGCCGGTCTCCACGCCAACAAGCGCGTGTCGGCTGTGCTTCCCGATTTCCTTCCGGTGCTCGTTCATTACGCGGAATCCCTGCCCTATGAGGATTTCAACACCGTGGCCATCAGGTGGGAACAATTGGCCGATGCCGATGGTGCTCATCGTGATCACGGAGCGGTGCACGAAGCGCGGGATGCCAATGTTCACGCCGTCGGCCATGCCACCTACATCGATGCACGGATGGGAAACCTCCAAGGCGCGCTGATCGCCGAGGTGTTCGAAAAGTACGTACAAGCCGAACTGGCCAAGGACCTCGCCCTGATCGACGCCGGTGAAGGGAAGACCCCACTGGTCCGAACCTCCAAGCAGCGGAGGGCCGACGCCATGTATGCAGTTTTCGCGTCCGCCGCCGATCACTTCTTGCCGGCTCCCGAACCCCTGGTGAACATCCTCATCGATCAGGCCACCTACGAACGCACGCTCCGAGCGATGGAATCGGATTCGAAACTTGGCTCTCTCGTGTCGATCGATGAGAACCTTCTCGACAAGCGTTGTGAGACTTCCGGAGGAGTGGCCCTCGATCCGGTCGATGTCGTGGCGACGTCTCTGGTGGCGCAGGTTCGTCGGGTCGTGATGAACGCGTCGGGAGTACCGGTCGATCTCGGCCGTCGATCCCGTGTGTTCACCGGAGGTGCCCGCGCCGCCTCGATGCTCCGACGACGTCGATGCATCTGGCCCGGCTGCGACGTTCTCACCTGCGAAGTCGATCATCGCCAGCCGTGGTCGGAAGGTGGATCGACGAGTGTCGAGAACGCGGATCCTCTGTGTCGACGGCACAATCGGCTGAAAACTCACGGGTTCCGAACGGAATACGACCCGTCACTTCGCCACACTGCGGTGCGCCATCCGGACGGGCGACGACTCGTGCCGGTGTAGCGCCCTCGGTGTTCTTCCACTCACCAATATTCGACATTTCCCGAACGAGCGACATCGATACGCGACTCGCTCACACTTGTACCGCGCACCCTTGCCCGCGTTGGCTGGTGAGCTCGACCAGTTCAAACTCCTTCGGCGTCGATCGACGCATTCAACAACAAGGAGAAACAATGAACCGGTTGATCATCAAGGTCATGTCCGCCGTCCAGGCCCCGCGCCATTCGGACGATCAGGGTGGAGTCGCCGCCGAGTACGGCGTCCTGCTCGCGGGCATCGTCGCAGTCGTGGCCGTGGCCGCTGCCGCCCTCGGCGGTCGCATCGGCGACATCTTCGACACCATCCTCCCGTGATCCATCGTCGTCCGGCCACCGGCACCCCCCGTCGGCGGCCGGACGACGGGGTGGCGGCCGTGGAGTTCGCTCTCGTGTTGCCGATCCTCGTCGTCCTGTTGTTCACCCTTGTGTTCGGCGGTTCGGTCTACTTCGACCAATTGCACCTGCAGTCCACGGCCCGCGATGCCGCACGTGTCGGCTCGGTGTCGTCATCGACGGCCTGTAGCACTGCGTTGGCTGAGTTGTCGGGCAACCAGATGGGCACGGTCGGTTGCTCGGTGGTGACCAACTGCACCACCGGGACCTTCAAAGTTCTTCTCACTGCGCATCAGAACCTCGACATCCCGATCCTGGGTTCGCGCGCGGTCACCCTCAACGCCTCCTCGTCGTATGCCTGCTCCTGAACACCTCCCCAACAATGTGAATGATCGCGGTTCGATCGTCGTGATCTTCGCCGCTGCATTGCTACCCATCTGCTTGATGATGGCCATCGTCGTGGACGGTGGTCGAGTGTGGCTCGATCGCACCCGTCTGCAGAACGGAGTCGAAGCCGGTGCCGTGGCCTCGGCGCGAACGTGGAACCTCGGTGGTGCGAGTTGCGCCAGTACGAGCCTGGCGATCGTGAGCACCGACGGGGCATCACCAACGAGCCTCGCTTGCTCTGTGACTGGCACCCGCACCAACGGTGTGTTGACGGTGTCGGGAACCGACGCGTCGCCCCTTCATTTCGCGTCGCTGATCGGGCGATCATCGTCGAAGATCTCGGCCCGGACCTCGGTACGGATCGGCCCCGTGGGCGGCATGACCAAACTTTGGCCCTTCGCGCTCTGCAAGGACAACCCGGCCGTCGCCACTTGGGTGAAGTCGGGGATGACGTCGACGGCCATCACCACCATCGTCTTCGAGGATCCGAGTGTCCTGTGTGCCGGTTCGGTGTCGGGCAACTGGTCCACACTCGATTACAACGGCGGCGCCAACAGCACCGTCGAGATCAACGACTGGATCACCAATGGCTACACGGCCGAGGTGAAGGTCGGCGACGTGATTCAGGGAGCACCCGGCGCGCCTTCGGCCACTCTTCAGATCACACCGATGATCGGCAAGAGCGTTCTCATGCCGCTGTACACCAACCCACGGATGCAGGGAGCCAATGCGGTGTACACCGTGGCCGGTTTCGCGCAGGTGAAGGTCGTGGCGGCGTCGTTCAGCGGCGCCAACTCGAAGAGAAGTCTCACCATCCAGTTCCAGAAGGGTTCGGTCACCGGTTCATCAGTGTCGTTCACCGCCCCCGACTTCGGCCTCAGTGCCATTGCCATCTGTTCCCACGACACCCAAGGAGTTTGTTCATGAAGATTCCCCCTCGCGTCCGGCGTCTGGCGCCGGCTGCCATCGCCTTCACACTCGTGGCTCTCGGTGCTGCTGCAGCTCTGCCTAGTTCGGGCGAGTCGGCCGCCGAGAGACCGCGTGTCGCGGTTCTCGTGGCGTCGGCTTCGTTGCGCAGTGGCGCACCGGCATCCGATGTGGCGCGTGCGGCCGAAGTCCGCATGGTCGACGAATCATTGGTGGCCGAGGGAGCACTCACGGCACTCGAT
>JBEGQB010000124.1:0-5956 GCA_041181165.1 Actinomycetota bacterium | reverse complement strand
CGCCGAGTCGGGAGGATTCAGCGCACGCACGATCGTGTCGATGAGAGTGTCGGAATCCGACGGCTCCTCCCCGTTCACGAGTACGGCCACGACCGTTCCATCGGGAAGGCAGACGACCATGTCGTGAGCGGCCTCGAGAGTTCCCGAGTGACCCCACAGTCCACCGGGGAAAAGACGCAGTCCGAGTCCGTAGGTCCAGTCTTGATCGGGAGGCCCTGCCGATGATGGTTGTCGCATGAGTCGACTGGTGGCCGGGGAGCGGAAGAAGGTTTCCTCCGCCAACGAATCGACCATCAGTGCGACGTCGGTGGAGGTCCCGAGCCACGCACCAGCGCCCTCGAGCAGCTCCATGTAGTTGCGTCCGAGCTTCGATTCATGGAGAACGTCGCCGTCTTCGTGTCCGGACGTCGTGCCGACGATCCAGTTCTCCATGCCGAGCGGGCCGAGCACGAGACGTCGCACGGAGGAGGACCACGTCGTGCCGGTTCGCCAGCCGATGAGACGTCCGAGAATCACATAGTTCATGTTGCTGTAGGTGAACTCTCGACCCGGATCGTTCTCGAGGGGAGTGCCGAGTGCTTCGACGATGGCGACGTCGGCCGTCTTGTCGGGAGAGTCGAAGAAGAGATCGCTCATTGCTCCGAAACCGGAGGTGTGTGAGAGCAACTGACGCACCGTGACGTCGGCCATTCGCGGATCTCCGAGCGCGACTCCAAAGTTCGTGGCCACTTCGACGAGTGGACGATCATCGAGTGCGACGACTCCGTCCTCCACCAGACGCATGACAGCCATCGCCAGTGGAACCTTGGAGATGCTGGCCAGGCGAAATCTCGATGTCGTGGTTGCTACACCCGACGACGCAAGCGACGACGCCACGAACTGATGGAGAACCGTGCCACCCCGAACCACCGTCGCCTGAACATTCTCGGCACCTTTTCCGATCGTGTCGGTCAGGATCGTCTGATCGAACCACTCGGCGTCGATGTCAGGGGCAGGAGATTGGGTGGTCGAAGCTGGCCCACTCGAATCTGGCCCGCCCGAGGCTGGAGCAACCGGCCTCGGCGCGACGGTGCTCGAAGACGTGGGGACCACCGACTCGGTGTCGACCGCTTCGTGCGACTTGCCCCCACCACATGCGGCGAGCAACACCGCCAGGGTCGCCAGTCGCCTCAAGCGAACTCGTCGAGTTTCAGTACTCGTCGGGCATTGTCACGAAGAAATTTCGGCCAAACCTCGTCCCGGAACGGAACCGACGGCATGTCCCCGAAGATTCGCTCGTACGTGAGACCCATCGGCCAGTAACCCGCGTAGATGACACGATCGGCACCCCTCGTGTTCGCATAATCGATGATTCTGGGGTCGTAGTGCTTGGGCGCGAAGGCACTCGTCGAATAATGGAGGTTCGGCCACTTCAGCATGAGTTTGACGGCCAATTCGGTCCAAGGTTGACACCCATGACGTGTCACCACGGTGAGCTCGGGGAAGTCGTAACAGACGATGTCCAGAAGCTCCACGTGCTGACACATGCTCGGCACCCGGGGACCGGGGATGCCGGCACAGATGAAGATCGGAATCCCCAGTTCGGCGCACACCGAATAGACGGGATACCAGCGGGCGTGATCGATCGGCACTTGAGGAGTGCAGCCGGCTGGGAAGGTCCCGACCGCCTTCAACCCGAACTCTTCGTGCAGCCGCCGAATCTTTCTGACTTCCTCCACTCCGTTGTTGGCATCGGCACTGCACGACGGGATGAAGCGGTTCGGGAACTGCTGGAAGGCGCGTTGACCCGGATCACCTTCGATTCCGATCATGGAGCGTTCGATCCCGAAGTGATCCATCGTGTTGATCGCGACGTCGACTGGATCCAAGTTGTCCGGAAGAGCCCCGGGAACGTTGTGCTTGAAGAGGTACTCGACCGGGAACATCGTCTCCTTGCTCGACTGCTCTTTGATGTTGCCGCGGAAGAATTCGTAGAGACGACGAGGATCGGGATCGGGAAAACCCATCATCGTCTCGATCACGCCGATACCCGTCGGACCGGTCGGAGGCATTGTCATGATCGTCAGTCTCGTGGAGTTTCGCCGAGGAACGCGTACGCGTTTTCGCGCATGATGCGGCGGATCTCGGGATCCGAGAATCCATGAAGGTCGTGCAAGAACGAAGTCGGGACCTCGAGTCCTTCGGCATGCGGGTAGTCGCTACCGAAGAGCAGCCGTTCGGCACCGATCGTGTCGGCGAGGAGACGAAGGTCGTCCTCGTAGAACGGAGCGATCCAGACCTGCTCGCAGAACTGATCGATGGGATCCTTGGCGAACATGAAGGGCTGTTGGGCGTAGGCCTTCTTGAACTTCTTGATCAAATTGGGAACCCAGTCCGCTCCGGCTTCGATGGACGCCAGGCGAAGGCGTGGGTGACGGGACAACACGCCGTGGGCCACCAGGATGGCGAACATGTCGAATGGAGCGCGATCACTCGTCATCACTCGCATCGGGGATGACCGGAAGGCCTCGAAGGCTCCCGTGGGCTCCCAGTCGTCCATGTACTTGCCGTAGCCGGCATCGCCGGAATGAAACGCCACCGAAACTCCCGCCTCGGCCAGTCGTGCCCAATACGGATCGAAGATCTCGTCGCCGGGGGAGCGAGTCCGACCATCGGCGGTCGGAGCCGGTGACGTTCGCATGACGACCACACGCACCCCACGGGAGATGGCCCACTCCGCCTCCTCGACGGCCCACTGCGGGTCGGCGAGCGTGATGTACGGGGCGGCGAAGATGCGATTGCGGTATGCGAAGCCCCAATCGTCGTCCAACCAGCGATTGAACGCACGAAATGCCGCGCAGAGGGCCGGCACGTCGTGCTTCAGCGACTCCTCCATACCTACGGCCAAAGTGGGGAAGAACAGGGCCGCCTCGATTCGCTGCTGATCCATGAGTTCGAGCCGGGCGTCGCGGTTGCGGTACGCCGGACTGATGGGATCGAGCTCCCCGAACAGCTTGCGCATGTCATCGCCGGGAACCTTCCCTCGGAAATAGGCATCGAGAGCGCCCGGCTTGGAAACCGGATCGAAGGTCGGGTTCGGGATGAATCGATTGACTTTGCCACCAACGAGAAGCCGCTTCTTTCCATCGACAGTGGCCCATTGCATGCAACGTGACGCCATGTTCCGAGGAATGTGCCGGATGAAGGCATCCTCGGCTTCGTAGTAGTGATTGTCGGCGTCGAAGGCTCGAAAGCCCAGATCCACCGACGTCGGCGTGGCAGTTGCTGACATGAAACCTCCCGAAGGCGACGATGGAACGGTAGCCCAGTCGACGCCGACCGATACCGTCGTGTGCGTGTGCGGACGCTTCACCTCCATCACACCACCTGAGGTACTGGCCCAGATCTTCGACGCCGTCGCCGAGCCGACCGAGCGAGAGTTTCAGGCCAACTTCAACGTCGCCCCTACGACCAAGATCCTCGCCGTGGCCAATGACACCTCGAATCAACGTCGACTCGGTCGTTTCTCGTGGGGTCTCGTGCCGGGGTGGGCCAAGGACTCCACCGGAGCCGCTCGCTTGATCAATGCCCGATCGGAGACGGTGTTCGAGAAACCCTCGTTCAGGCCTTCGATTCCGGGACGCCGATGCCTGATTCCGATGGATGGCTTCTTCGAGTGGCGAACCGTCTACTCCGAAGCGCGATCGGCCAAAGCTCAGAAAGAGCCCGTCTACGTCACACGCCAGGACGGAAACCCCTTGGCCGTGGCGGGGCTGTGGGCCACGTGGACGACACCGGAAGGACCCAGTCTTCGGACCTGTTGTGTGATCACGACGGCCGCGAATTCGACGATGTCATCGATTCACGACCGCATGCCCGTCATCGTGGAGGCCGACGACTGGGACGATTGGCTCGACCGAGGACTCAGTGATCGGGCTCGGCTCGACGAAATCATGGTGCCGGCGCACGAATCGATCCTCGACGTCATCGACGTATCGACTCGCGTCAACTCGATTCGCAACAACGCCCCGGATCTGATCGACCCCATCGAGCGCTGATCACACGACCTCGGTACGTCCGACGGCTCGAAGAGCCTTCCGAATGGCCTCGGCGGAGGCTTCGAGATCGTTCCGGTCAACCGTGGTTGCGGCGTTGCTGAACGAGAGCTCACCCATGTCGTTCGTGGGCAGAACGTGGATGTGAGTGTGGGGAACCTCGTATCCGGCGACGATCAGTCCGATTCGCTCACAACCAAAGGCCTGCTGTTGGGCGCGGCCGACCACGTACGACACATCGAACAGATGATGAGCCAACTCGGGTGGGCAATCGATCCAGTGATCGATCTCGTCCCGCGGAACGACGAGAGCGTGTCCGCGAGCCATCGGGTTGATCGACATGAATACGACACAGGCATGGTCCCGCCAGACGAAGGTTCCCGGTATCTCACCGTCGATGATCCGCGTGAAGACGGTCGGCATCAGACCCAACCTCCGGATGCCGCAAAGACGTCCCCGACGCAATAACTCGATTCCGGTCCGGCCAAGAACCGGATGACCTCGGCGAGCTCCTCCGGTCGACCCAACCTGCCCATGGGAATCTGGAGCTGAATCCCGGCCAGTGCCAATGGATCCATCGGCGCGAGAAGTGGAGTGTCGATCCACCCGGGGCAGACCGCATTGATGCGCACGCCGAAGGGCGCCACCTCCTGGGCCGTCGACTTGGTGAGCGCGATGATCGCCGCCTTGGCCGCGCAGTAGTGCGGCGCACCAGCGGCCGGTCGTAATCCCATGATCGATGAGATGTTGATGATCGATCCGGTCCGTCGAGGAGTCATGTGACGAAGTGCGGCCCGAGTTCCGTAGAAGGTGCCGCTCACATGAACGTCCATCATTCGGTGCCAAGCGTCGTCCGACATCGAGACCGTCACGTCGGTTGGTGTCAGTTCGTCGAGACGACCTTCCATTCTCAGCATCTGGTTGGCCATGGAGATCTGAGTTCGCTCGGGGTCCGGAGGCGGCGCGATTCCGGCATTGTTGATGAGGACGTCGAGACGCCCGTGATGGGCGACGACACGGTCGACGGCTGCGTCGAAGGCCTCGGAATTGGTGACGTCGAAAATGGCCGATTCACCACCGACCTCGGTAGCCACTTCACCGGCTGCCTGCTCGTTGACGTCCGCCACCACGACATGCGCGCCATCGGCGGCGAGGCGGCGCACGAACGACGCCCCGAGGCCGGAACCACCACCGGTGACGAGAACCACGTGACCGTCGAGGATGCCTGACTTCATGTCCGAACCTTAGACCCGAGCAAGAAGGCGTTGGCCGGTACTCAGCCGGACCAAGCGCGCAGAACTAGCCTCGGAACGTGGGCGCCGATGGTCGATCGATCTGGAGTGGCATCCGAACGTGGCCGAACGGAATCACCCTCGTTCGGCTCTGCTGTCTTCCTCTCTTTCTCTGGCTCCTTCTCGGTCGAGACGACCGGGCCTGGGCTGCGTGGCTGCTCGGCTTGCTGGGAGCCACCGACTGGGTCGACGGCTGGGTGGCGCGGCGATTCGACCAGGTCAGCGAATTCGGGAAGATGTTCGATCCCACTGCCGACCGCCTTCTCTTCATGGTCGCCATCGTCGCGATCATGATCGACGGCTCCGCTCCGCTCTGGTTCTGCATTCTCGTCCTCGTCCGCGAGGTGCTGTTCGGTGGGCTCGTGGCGGTTCTGACCTTGTTCGCGGGGATGGAACGCTTCGACGTCAGCTATCTCGGGAAGTGGGCCACCTTCATCCTGATGTTCACATTTCCCGGTTTCGTGATGGGGGAGAGCTCGATTGCCATCGATGAGTTCTTCGCAGTGACCGCCTGGATCATCGGTCCGATCGGCTTGGCGTTGAGCTATTACACGGCTTTCCAATACGTTCCGGTGATCCGACGCAGCCTTAGCAATCGTCACCGAGCCTCGGACTAGATTGATCGACGTG
>JBEGQB010000123.1:0-6004 GCA_041181165.1 Actinomycetota bacterium | reverse complement strand
GTCCATCGGGAAGCGGGAACTCGCCGCCGGCACACAGATGTCGTCCGCCGTATTGAACGGCGTCGCCGGTCGTGGCGAGGTCTTCGATGCCGGCGTACATCGGAACGACGCGGGCGATCTCCCGACGTAACTCGCGATTGTCGGCCCAATCGAAATGGGTGGCGAGTTCGGGGGCCACTCGACGAGCGATGTCGGCGAAGATCCGCCACTCCGAGAGCGCCTCGCCAGGCGCGTCGACGATCTGTGGACTGAAGGCGATCTGCCGTTCGGTCGTGGTGCTCGTTCCGCCACCCTCTTGTTCGTAGCGAGTGGCCGCCGGGAGCAGGATCACGTCGTCACCATCGAGAAGCATCTGCGAAGTGAGCACGATGTCCTGATGCACGCGCAGCGGAACACGTTCGAGTGCCTCAGCCACCCGTTCCGGGTCGGGCATGACATCGAGGAAATTCGATCCGTCGAGATAGAGCACGTCGATCTCGTCTCGTTCGGCGGCCAACACCATCTCGGGTGCGGTGAGTCCCGGGTGGGTCGGAACCTCGAAACCCCACGCGTCGGCCATCACCTCGGCCGATTCTTCCGACACCGTGACGCCACCGGGGAACGCGGTGGAGTACGCGCCCATTTCGGCGCCACCTTGCACACCCGAGTGGCCACGAATGGGCATCAGTCCGGCGCCGTCACGGCCGACGTTTCCGCGAGCCAGCCCCACGTTCACGATGGCCTGCACCCCCTCGACTCCGTGGCGATGTTGGGTGATGCCCATGCTCCAGATCAGGATCGCCGTGCGGCTCGTCGCGTAGAGGCCGACGAGCGCATCGAGTACGTCTTCGGAGACACCGGCCTCGCGGAGCAAACGCGTTCGGTCGAGGGACATCACGTGGGTTCGCACTTCCGACCAGCCCGATGTGTGGTGATCGATGAAGTCGTGATCGATGGCGTCACGTTTCACGAGTTCGGCGAGGACGAGGTTGGCCAGAGCGACGTCACCTTCTGGTCGGACCGGAACGTGGAGGTCGCACAACTTGGTCCCGAAGAGGAATGACTCCGCTTTCGACGGAACCCAGTAGCGCTCGAGCCCGGGCTCCAGATACGGATTGATCACCACGACTTTCGCGCCGTTGCGCTTGGCTTCGTAGAGATACTTCGTGAAGACGGGTTGATTGTTGGCGACGTTGGCGCCCCACAGCACGACGAGGTCGGTCTCGATGACGTCCTGCAGGCTGCATGTGCTAGCGGCGACTCCGATGGTCGATTTCAAGCCGATGGTCGACGGTGCATGACAGGTGCGGGCCGCCGAGTCGATGTTGGCCACACCCATCGCCCGCGCCGACTTGCCTGCCACGTAGTACGACTCGTTGGTGAGACCGCGACTCGTGAGGTAGATCGCCGTCCGATCACCGCCGGCGGCTCGGATTCGATCAGCGATCGCATCGAGCGCTTCCTCCCATCCGATTCGTCGGAAACCTTTCTCGCCACGACGACGACGCATCGGATGGGCGAGCCGACCCATCTCGCGAAGTTCGGCGCCCGATCGATGGCGAAGCCACGAGACGTCGTGCAGAACCGAGTGATCGAATGGTTCGGCGCAATTGATCTCCAGCAACTTGAGGCGAGTGGTGCAGAGGTGGATGCCGTCGAGAGTCCAGTCGTGAAAACCCGCCACACCGAGAGCACATCCGTCGCACACGCCTTTGCTCAGGATCTTCCAGGCCTTGGTGGGAGCTCGACGGACGTTGACCGCCACCTTGGCCATTTCGGCGAGATGATTGGGTTTGGTGTGGCCGATCCCGTTCGGGGACAGGCTCACCCAACTCTTCGGATTCCAGAGCCGTGATGCCACGGCTGGATCAGATCTCTTCGTAGTACTCGCGGCCGAGATGCGTGATCTGATCTTCGCCCATCATCCAACGAAGCGTGTTCTTCAACTTGGTGAGCTGGATGAAGAGGTCGTGCTCCGGATACAGGCCCGGAGCGACCTGCGGGCTCTTGTAGTAGAAGCTCAGCCACTCCTGGATGCCACCGAGTCCGGAACGTTGGGCGAGATCGCTGAAGAGCACGAGGTCGAGCGCGAGCGGCGCAGCGAGAATCGAATCGCGGCAGAGGAAGTTGACCTTGATCTGCATCGGGTAGCCGAGCCATCCCGTGATGTCGATGTTGTCCCAGCCCTCTTTGTTGTCGCCGCGGGGTGGGTAGTAGTTGATCTGCACCTTGTGGAACACGTCGCCATAGAGGTCGGGGTACTTCGACGGCTGGAGGATGTCCTCGAGAACTCCGAGCTTCGACTCTTCTTTCGTCTTGAAGTTCTCCGGCGCGTCGAGAACCTCCCCGTCTCGGTTGCCGAGAATGTTGGTGCTGTACCAACCCGAGAGACCGAGCATGCGGGCCTTCAACATCGGGGCCAGCACCGTCTTCATGAGGGTCTGTCCGGTCTTGAAGTCCTTGCCTGAGATCGGAATGCCCTTGTCGGTCGCCAATTGGCGCAGAACCGGAGCGTCGACGGCGAGGTTCGGTGCACCGTTGTTGAACGGCACTCCTTCGAGCAACGCGGCATACGCGTACAACTGGCACGGTGACACCGACTCGTCGTTGGCGTCGATCGCCTTCTCGAACGATTCGATGTTCATGTGCGCCGGGCCGGGCTCGATGAAGATTTCGGTGCTCGCACACCAGATCATCACCAATCGGTCGCACTGCTTCTCTTCGCGGAAGCGATTGATGTCCTCGCGAATCGCGTTCAGCATGCCGCGCTTGGACGAGATCGGCTTCACGTGCTCGCCGTCGAGGTTGCGCGCGTACTTGCGTTCGAAGGCCGCCTGCATCGGGCGAACGTCGCGAAGCGCGTCACTGATCGCCTCGATGTGTTTGCCGCTCTCCAGAACGCCGGCGCGGCTCGCCGACACATAGGCGTCGTCCGGGTAGACGTCCCAGGCGCCCCACACGATGTCTTCGAGTGCGGCCAGGGGGACGAAGTCCTTGATGAGTGGCGAGCGGTCCTCGGTGCGCTTGCCCAGGCGGATGGTGCCCATCTGGGTCAGCGATCCGATGGGCTTGCCGAGGCCGCGCTTGGTGAGCTCCACGCCGGCGATGAGGGTCGAGGCCACGGCACCGAGGCCGACGGTCAGGACACCCAAGCGGCCAGAGGCCGGGGCGACGGTGGGTGACGGGGGAGTGGTCATGGTGTCTTCACACCCTTTTCTGATTCTCGTCGATGACGTTCGGTGTA
This sequence comes from Actinomycetota bacterium, assembly GCA_041181165.1. Taxonomy (GTDB): domain Bacteria; phylum Actinomycetota; class Acidimicrobiia; order Acidimicrobiales; family Ilumatobacteraceae; genus Casp-actino8. Next base: position 2,781 of record JBEGQB010000123.1, on the reverse strand, counting down.
TGAGATGGCGCCAGCACGGAGCCGGCCAGCCGGATAACAGGGACAGGCTAGGCGGTGGGCATCGCTCGTAGCATCAACCCGATGGCCGAGGCGACGAGCGAACGGACCCCGGGAGGGGCGATTCTCATGGATGGCAACCGCCTCCGTGACGAGATCGTGGCCCGTCTGGGGGCCGAAATCGCTGCCGCCGGGTCGCCACCGGTGTGTCTGGCCACGGTCCTGGTGGGCGATGACGGTCCGAGTCAGCGGTATGTCCGCAACAAACACATCCAGGCCGCCAAAGCCGGGATGGTCAGCCGTAACGAAATTCTTCCGGCCACTGCCGGCCAAGCCGCAGTCGAAGATGTCGTGGCCCAATTGGCGTCCGATCCCAGCGTGCACGGCATCTTGGTGCAGAGTCCGCTGCCGGCGGGCTACGACGAAGAGGCAGTCCTGCGCCTCATTCCCGGCGACAAGGACGTCGACGGCCTCACCACCGAATCGATGGGTCGGCTCATGCGTGGGTTGCCCGGGCTGGTCGGGTGCACTCCGCTCGGGGTGCTGCGCCTGCTCGAGCGCTACGGCATCGCCACTTCGGGTCGACGAGCCGTGGTGATCGGTCGCTCGATGCTCGTCGGCCTCCCACTGTCGGTCCTTCTGGCCCGAAAGGGGATCGATGCCACGGTCACGATCGCTCACAGCCGCAGCGGTGACATCACCGATATCTGCCGCGACGCCGACATCGTGGTCGGCGCGGCCGGTGTGCCTCGGATGATCAGTGGCGCTCATGTGAAGCCCGGCGCGACCGTGATCGACGTCGGCATCTCGCGCACCGATGCCGGCATCGTCGGTGATGTCGATTTCGAGGCCGTCCAGGCGGTGGCCGGGGCGATCACGCCCATGCCCGGTGGAACCGGGCCCATGACCATCGCGTGTCTCCTCGAGAACACCCTGACCGCCGCCCGGCTCCAAGGTGCCTTCCCGGCGAACGGGTTGTGAAACACGTGGGCGGACTGGCAGACTCGTGAGCGATGAGCACGTTCACCGCTACCTCGCTCGTAGTAGTAATCGTGTAGACGCGCTCGCCCATACGAACGCGTCTGTCGGCCTCCCAAGTGGGAGGCCCTTTCATTTTCCCGGCCCGACTACCCACAGGAACTGACATGTCTCAGAAGATCACTGGAGCCCAAGCCCTCATTCGAGCCCTCGAGCTCGAGGGAGTGGACACCATCTTCGGCCTCCCCGGCGGTTGCATCCTGCCGGCGTACGACCCGCTGCTCGACAGCCCGATCCGCCACATCCTCGTGCGTCACGAGCAAGGCGCCGGACACATGGCCGAGGGATACGCGCACGTGACCGGACGCCCCGGCGTCGCCATGGTCACGTCGGGTCCGGCGGCCACCAACATGGTCACGCCGTTGTGTGACGCGTACATGGACTCGATCCCGATGGTGTGCATCACCGGTCAGGTTCCGACGACCGCCATCGGCACCGATGCGTTCCAGGAGTGCGACACCGTCGGCATCACGCGCAGCGTTACCAAGCACAACGAGCTCATCATGTCGGCCGACGACGTTCCGTTGATGGTGCGCCAGGCGTTCCACATCGCCACCACCGGTCGTCCAGGTCCCGTGTTGCTCGATCTCCCCAAGGACGTCCTGCAGAACTCCATGACATGGCACTGGCCGTCCGATGACGAAGTCCTCGACAGCCTGCCGGGTTACCGCCCGACGCAGAAGGGTCATCCGCGCATGATCAAAGAGGCGGCTCGTCTCATCCTCGAGGCGCGTCAGCCGGTGTTGTACGTCGGCGGTGGCGTTCTGAAGGCCCGAGCCGCCGCAGCGTTGCGCGAACTCGCCGAGCTCATCGATACGCCAGTCGTCACCACGCTCATGGCACGCGGTGCTTTCCCTGACGATCATCCGCTCTGCCTCGGCATGCCCGGTATGCACGGCAATGCCACGGCCATCACGGCGATGCAGAAGAGCGATCTTCTGATCACTCTCGGTGCGCGCTTCGACGACCGCATCACGGGCAAGGTCGCGACCTTCGCTCCCGACGCGAAGATCATCCACGTCGACATCGACCCGGCCGAACAGGGCAAAGTGCGCCGTCCGGACGTGCCGATCGTCGGCGACTGCCGTCTCGTGATCGAAGAGATCATCAAGGCGATCAAGGACATGCTCGCCGCCGGCGACAAGCAGGCCGACATCTCGGCGTGGAAGAGCCGGGTGAGTGGATGGCGCGAGCAGTTCCCGTTGCACTATTCGCCGAGTGAACCCGGCGACGCTTTGAAGCCGCAGTACTGCCTCGAGCAGTTGCGAGACAACGCGCCCGAGGGCACGATCCTGTGTTCGGGTGTCGGCCAGCACCAGATGTGGTCGTCCCAGTATTGGAAGTTCAACGAGCCCTACACGTGGGTGAACTCCGGTGGACTCGGCACGATGGGCTTCTCGGTGCCGGCCGCGATCGGCGCCAAGGTCGGTCGTCCGGATCGCACGGTCTGGGCCGTCGACGGCGATGGTTGCTTCCAGATGACCGCCCAGGAACTCGTGACCGCAAGTGTCGAGCGCATTCCGATCAAGGTCGCCGTTCTCAACAACTCGTATCTCGGAATGGTTCGTCAGTGGCAGGAGATGTTCTACGAGGAGCGTTACAGCGAGGTCTACTTGTCGCCCGAACTTCCCGACTTCGTCAAGTGGGCCGAGTCGATGGGTTGTGTCGGTATCCGTGTCGAGAGTCCCGAAGAAGTGCAGCCGGCGATCGAGAAGGCGAACAGCATCGACGACCGTTCGGTCGTCG
>JBEGQB010000122.1:0-6023 GCA_041181165.1 Actinomycetota bacterium | reverse complement strand
CCAGTGCCTTGGCATGGGCAACTCCGACGAGAAGCGCTCCGATCAAGCCGGGCCCGACGGTGGCCGCCACGGCATCGATGCGAGTGGCCTCGATCCCGGCCTCGCGCAGCGCCTGAGCCACCACCGGCGTCAGAAGGTCGAGGTGGGCTCGGCTGGCGATCTCGGGCACCACGCCACCAAAGACGGCGTGCAGATCGATCTGACTCGACACGACGTTCGAAAGAACGTCGGTGCCGCCCATCACGACCGCCGCTGCGGTTTCGTCACAGCTCGTCTCGATGGCGAGGATCACGGTCGATTCGTCGAAAGTCGAGGTGCCTAGACGTCGGCTCGTTGCCACGACCCACCTCCCGTCTCGATCCGATCCGCGATGGCGGCCAGTCGCTCGCAGTACTCGGAGCCCTGAATGTCGTGCGCCCACATCACCAGGGCGTCCTCGGAGTTCTCGTAGTACCGCTGACGCACTCCGGCGGGCGCGAATCCGAACTCGCGGTACAAACCCTGCGCCGCGACATTGCTCACGCGGACTTCGAGGGTGAGCGCCTGACTTCCTCGTTCGATCGCCTCGGTTGCGAGGTGAACCAGAAGAAGGCGGGCCAGCCCACGACGCTGGAATGACGGATCGATGGCGATGTTGGTGATGTGTGCCTCATCCGAGACGAACATGAGACCGGCGTATCCGACCGTCTCGCCTTCGCTCATGAGCACGACGTAATAGCGCTCGCCCTTGGCCACGAGATCGATCTCGCTCTGCAACACACCGGCCGACCACGGCTTCACGTGCACGGCCTGTTCGATGGGCAGCACCCGTTTCACGTGCCGACGACGCATCGGTTCGATGGTGACCCCGGACATCACTTGTTGTCCGCCCTCGTGGTCCAGTTGATCTCGGCGTCGGGTTGGCGGAGATAACACGCCGCCACTCGATCAGCCGACAACCAGTCTTCGTGGAGACTCCTCCGGTTCGCCAAACGCACGAGCGTGTCGGACGACGGATAGTCGAAAGCATCGTCGGCGATTCGGATTCGATAGTCGGCTTCCAGAACTTCGGCGTAACGTCGCGCACCATCACCGGCGGCCACGACCGCCTGACCACGCTCTTGAATCGCCATCAACACGGAGTCGATGGGTCCACACTTCGGCTCGGTCACGGCACGGGCCTCTCGACCCTCCGCCCGGTACATCGCGTAGAAGACTTCGCCTTTGCGCGCGTCGACGATCGAGACGACCACTCTTTCGTCGTCCACGAGCGGTAGTGCGAGTAGTTCGAGGCTGGTCGAGGTGATCACCGGGATCTCCAGTGCCGATGCCAATGCTTTGGCCGTTGCGATACCCACTCGCATGCCCGTGAAGAGGCCGGGACCGACGTCGACTGCGACGGCTCCGATCTCGGGCATCGTCACGTCGGCTTCACGACAGACGAATTCCACCGCCGGCATGAGGGTCTCGGCGTGGCGTCGTCCGCGGGTGACTTGGAACGACGCGATGACGCCGTGATGACCTCCGATGGACACACCGACTCGCTCGGTGGCGGTCTCGATTCCGAGGATCAGCATCGCGTCATGCCCCGATCGCTGCTTCGAGACGTGCCCAGCGCGTCTCCCACCGTCGACCGATGGCGCGGATCGTGATTCGCCGTTCGTCGTCGGAGTCTCCGACGCGCTCGAGAAGGACTTCGAGGTGATCGCCGAACGAATCGGCCACGACATCACCCCATTCCACGAGCAGCACTCCCCGACCCTCGTTCATTTCCTCGAGACCGAGATCCTCGACCTCACTGCGTCGGTCGAGCCGATAGAGATCGGCGTGGTGCATGACGATCCGGCCGGTGTCGTATGTGTGCACGACCGTGAAGGTGGGCGAAGTGATCGGCTCGTCGACACCGAGGGCCCGACCGAAACCTTGTGCGAATGCGGTCTTGCCGGCCCCCATGTCGCCGGCGAGAACGATGACGTCGCCGACCTTGACCAATCCTGCGATGGCGGCGGCGACGGCATGCGTCTCGGCCAACGAGCGCACGATCCGCGAAATCACACGGAAATGCTACCGAGAGGTTCTTTCCCGCCCTGTGAGTCGACACGGACCGGGCACTAAGGTCGACCTCATGAGCAACAAGATGTGTCAAGACCGAGTGTGCGTGATCACTGGTGCCGGCCGCGGCATCGGACGTGAGTACGCCCTGATGCTCGCCAGCGAAGGCGCCAAGGTCGTCGTGAACGACTTCGGTGGATCACGCGACGGTTCGGGAGCCGGTGGAAGCAATCCGGCCCAAGAAGTCGTCGATGAAATCAAGGCGTCGGGCGGGCAGGCGGTCGCCCATCTCGGTGACGCCAGTTCGTTGAGCGATGCCAAGGCCATGATCTCGCTGGCCATCGACACCTTTGGCGGACTCGATGTCGTGGTCAACAACGCCGGCATTCTGCGCGATCGCATGTTGTTCTCGATGGCCGAAGAAGAATGGGACGCCGTCATCAAGGTGCACTTGAAAGGCACGTGGGCGTCGAGTCGCATCGCCGCCGAGTACTGGCGTAATCGTTCGAAGGAAGGGTTGAAGAACGATGCGCGCCTCATCAACACCACGTCGGTCTCCGGCATCTACGGCAACCCGGGCCAGACCAATTACGGAGCGGCCAAGGCTGGCATCGCAACCTTCACACTCATCGCCGCCGAGGAGCTCGCTCGATATGGAGTCACGTGCAATGCAGTGGCTCCTGGTGCCCTCACCCGTCTGACCGAAGATCTCGGCATGGCACCGGAGATGCTCGAGCGCTTCGGACCCGAATGGGTCGCACCGGTCATCACATGGTTGGCGTCCTCGCAGTCGGCCGACGTGACCGGACAGGTCATCGAGTCGAACGGACAACTGCTCGGCATCGCGCAAGGCTGGATCCGCGGACCACACATCACCAATCCGCCGCTCGATCCGCACGAGATGGACGCCGCCATTCGCCCGCTCCTGGCCCGCGCGACGCCGCGGACGAAGATGTCGGACATCAACTGATCAGTCGACGACCACTCTCGGCAAGCGGGCACTGAGACCGCAGGCCACCTCGTAGCCGATCGTCCCGAGAAGACCACCCCACTCGTTGGCGGTGATCGCTTCCTCGCCCTGACGTCCGATCAGTACGACCTCGTCGTCGACACACACGACGTCGTCGCCACAGTCGACCATCAATTGATCCATGGTGACCACACCGACGATGGGACGACGGCGTCCGTGGATGAGAACTTCACCACCCACCAATCCGAGCTGTCGGGGCACACCATCGGCATAACCGATCGGGATCGTCGCGACGTTGGTCGAACGCTCGAAGCGATACCGCAAGCCGTACGAGATCCCTTCACCCGCGGCCACGCGCTTCACGAACGACACCTGACTCCGCAAGGACATCGCGGGTCGCAGAGCCGAACAACGATCCGTCATCGACACATCGGGCGCGATGCCATAGAGCGCGATTCCCACCCGCACGACGTCGCGGCGAGAACGCGGATGGGAGATCGCCCCAGCCGAATTGGCGATGTGGACCCAACCCGGATCCACTCCGGCCCGGCGCAGATCCTCGAGCGCGCGGTCGAACACATCGATCTGATGATCGGTGAACGTCGGATCCGAATGATCCGCAGTGGCCAGGTGCGTGAACACGCCGGCCAGCGAAAGCTGGGGTGCTCGCGCCACGACTCGACCGGCGAGTTCGACGATTTCGGCCGGCGCAGCCCCGACCCGATGCATGCCGGTATCGATCTTGAGGTGAACTTCGTGCGCGATCACACCGTGCCGTCGCGCGACTTCGGCCAGCGCATCGATGTATCGGATGGAATACGCGGTCGGGATCAGACCATGCGCCAGAAGTTCGTCGAGTTGATCGAGTGGCTGCTCGGACAGGACGAGAATCGGCGCCTCGATTCCGGCCCGGCGCAACTCCACGCCTTCTTGTACGAGAGCGACGCACAACCCGTCGGCACCGGACTCGAGAGCAGCTTGAGCCACCGTGATCGATCCGTGGCCGTAACCATTCGCTTTCACGACGGCGAGAAGTCGCGAGTCACCGACCATCTGCTTCAACGTGCGGGTGTTGTGTCGGATGGCCGAGCCGCTGACCTCGACCCACGAAGCTCGACGCGCGCTCATCGGCGAATTCCCTCGAGTTCGACGAAGACTTCGGGCAGTAGGTCGGGCAGGTCGCCGGCGATGAAGCCGGCACGTGGTCCGCGGCGCGAAGCCTCGGCATGGATCCAAGCGCCGGCTGCCGCAGCATGGAACGGATCGATGCCACGAGCCAGAAGTGCTCCGATGACACCCGAGAGCACATCACCGGTTCCGGCCGTGGCCAGACGTTCATCGGCGTTGTCGGTCATCAGAACACGACCGTCGGGCGAGGCAACGATGGTGCGCGGACCTTTCAACACACAGACCACGTGCGCGCGGGACGCCCACGTCCGCACCGCGTCGATGCGATCAGGTGATGGCAAACCACCGTTCAGGCGGGCGAATTCGCCGTCGTGAGGAGTGACCACAGTGGATGCTCGTCGGGAAGCCAGAATCCGTACGGCGGACTCGCCTTCGCCCAGTGCCCACAGCCCATCGCCATCGACGACGGTGGCCAGAGGAGAATTGGCGATCGCGATCGAAGTTTCCCGCGACGTGCTCTGATCGCGACCGAGTCCGGGACCGATCACCACGGCGCGAAAGCGTTCGGCAATGATCGATTCGATCTCGGTGGACCATCCGAGAAGTGGTAGGGAACGGCGAACGACCTCGGTGGGTACGGCACGATCCGAAGCCGTACCCGGAATGGCGAGATGCACCATTCCCGCACCACTGCGAAGTGAACCGAGCGACGCAAGGCGCGCCGCGCCGACCATCCCGGGCCCTCCGGCGAGGACGAACACTCCCGAACGCCACTTGTGCGCGTCGACCGGACGCGGTGAGAGCCAGGCAGCCACATCGGGGGCTTCGACCACATCGACGGTCGCGGCGTTGCGGTCGACGACCGCCAACCCGATATCGGCCACGACGATCCTCCCGCTGAGACGTGGCCCGTCGGCGAGAAGAAGTCCGGGTTTCAGCGCGGCGAAGGTCACCGTGGTCACTGCTGCCCACGGTTCGCCGTGAGCGCAACCCGTCAGCCCGTCGAGCCCCGACGGGATGTCCACCGCCAGAACCGGCGCCGTGGCGCGGGGTGGATTCCAATGACCTCGAAAGCCGGTTCCGTAGGCCGCATCGATCACAAGATCGGCGGCGGGCAGTTCGGCCGGAGGCGATTCGGCATCGAGCACCGAGACGCGTACGCCAGCTCGCTCGAGAAGGCGCGCCGCCACTCGACCGTCGGCGCCGTTGTTGCCCTTGCCGGCGACCACGACGACTCGACGACCGTAGACACCACCCATGATTCGGCGTGCTTCGCGAGCCACGGCCCACCCGGCCCGTTCGATGAGCACATCAACCGATCCCCCACGTTCCACATGGAGGCGGTCGACCTCGCGCATTTCCTGCGGGGTCAGAACCGGTTTCATGCGGTCAGCGTACGCTCGGCCGAGCCCTCATCGTGCGGCCACGACATAGGCGATGGCCATCGAGTCCGTGTGCGTCAGGGACAGATGCCATTCACCGATTCCCCGAGAGTCGGCGAGTTCGGCTGCTCGACCGGCCACGGTGAGGATCGGTTGTCCGGACTCCGCTCGCCGAACGCTGACGTCGTGGAACTCGAATGCTCCGAGACCCAAACCCATCGCCTTCATCACCGCTTCTCGCGCCGCGAACCGGGCGGCCAACGACGGCACCGGATCGACGTGCGCCTCGAGATCGCCGAGTTCGCGAGGTGTGAATATTCGCTCGCGCATCGAAGGTGTGCGATCGAGGCTCCGACGGAAACGTTCGATCTCGACCGCGTCGACACCGACCCCGACGATCATGGCCACGATTATCGGCGCCAGCGATCGGCGACTTCGCTGATCGGCTGGATCAGAAGATCGGCCACCGGGATCGAGCCCAACAATTCGTCGCGCAACTCGCCTTCGGTCTC
>JBEGQB010000121.1:0-6053 GCA_041181165.1 Actinomycetota bacterium | reverse complement strand
GATCTTTCACATGATGCGCGTGGAACGACGCCAATGCCTCGGGTGTGAGGTCGTAGTGGGTCTTGCCGTCGACGACACTCGGCAGGCCGGCGTTGGGGAGAACACTGATCGGGAAGGGCGAGTTCTGAGAAAGGAAGCGCAAGTGCTCCTGCATCTCCGAGGGGCCAGTGGCGCAGTTGATCCCCATCACGTCGGGGCGCATCGCACCGATGGACGTGAGCGCGGCTCCGATCTCGCTGCCCACGAGCATGCGTCCGGTCGTCTCCATGGTGACCTGAACCTGGATCGGGACTTCACGGCCTTCGGCGACCATGGCTCGTCGGCAGGCGATCATCGCCGCTTTGACCTGGAGGAGATCCATCGAGGTCTCGATGAGGAAGAGATCCACACCGCCCACCAACAGGCCGCGCGCCTGCTCCACGTAGGCGTCTCGCAACTCGGTGAATCCGATGTGGCCGAGGCTCGGCAACTTGGTGCCCGGGCCGATCGAGCCGGCCACGTATCGCGGGCGACCGTCGACTTCGTATTGATCGGCCACCTCTCGCGCCAGGCTGGCGGCGGCAACATTGAGTTCGTAGGCCCGGGCCGCGATGTCGTACTCGGCCAGCACCGTCGAAAAACTTCCGAAACTCGCCGTTTCGAGGGCGTCCACCCCGACGTCCAGGAACGCAGCGTGCATGCTCCTGATCACATCGGGCCGCGACAAGCAGAGCATTTCGTTGCAGCCTTCGAGACTCGCTCCGCCGAAGTCGTCGGCGCCGAGGTCGAGTCCCTGAACGAATGTCCCGAAAGCACCGTCGAAAACGATGACACGCTCGTTGATCGCTTCGAGATACGGCTGTCGCGACATCACGGGAAACGCTACCCGTGAGCGACCCTCGGGCTGGATGCTCATTCGTTCTCCACCCGCTGTGACTCTTGCGCTTCCGATCTCTCCCTCTTTCGAGAGCACCGGTAGGGTCGCTCCGTGGCCCGTGAACGCATCTACACCCGAGTCGGCGACGACGGAACGACGGGATTGTTCTACGGGGGACGCGTGGGCAAGGACAGTACCTTGCCGCGCGCTTACGGATCGGTGGACGAAGCACAAGCCGTTCTCGGCATGGCACGCGCCGAAGCCGGTCACGGATCCGAACTCGAGAACCTCCTCGTGCCGATCATGCGCGATCTGTGGGTGCTCATGGCCGAGTTGGCCACACTTCCCGAGAACCGTTCGAAGCTCACACCGGGTGCGTCGAGTGTGACCTCCGAGATGGTGGAGCGACTCGAAGGAGTGATCGACGATCTCGAATCTCGGTTCACTCCTCCGACCGAATTCGTGGTGCCCGGTGGCAACAAGGTGTCGGCCTGGCTCGACATCGCGCGCACCGTGGTGCGTCGGGCGGAGCGACATTCGGTGGCCGCGGCGCCGTCGCCGTCGTACGTAGTGCCGTATCTGAATCGTCTGTCGGATCTGCTCTGGACCATGGCCCGTTGGCAGGAGGGCGAGAGCCTTCCGGTGCGCCGCGTGCCATGATCTCGGCATGACATTTTCGGTTCAGACTGCTCGCTCGTTCCCCAAGTCGGCTGACGCCATCGGTGTCGCCGTCGGCTCCACCGGAGCCGTTCCGCGGCAGGTCGGTCTCGGCCGCGCCGCACTGAAGTCGCACGGATTCGATGGTGCGGTCGGTCAGACCCTCGTGATTCCGGCCGCATCGGGTCCAACGGTGATCGCCGTCGGTGTGGGTGATCCGCGCAAGGCCACCATGGCCGATGTCCGCAATGCGGCCGCTGCACTCGCTCGTTCGTCCGCGAAATGGTCGTCGGTGGCCACGAACATCGTCGACGCCGTGAGCCTCGACGCGCGTACTTCTGCTCAAGCGGTCGCCGAGGGATTCCTGATGGCCGCCTACCGTTACCACGATCTGAAGTCGTCCCCGTCGGTACCGAGTGGAACGCTGACCGTCGTGGCCGGTTCGTCGAAGGCCAAGGGCGCCAATTCCGGAGCCGAGCGCGGTCAGGTGACGGCAAGCGCCGTGCGTCTGGCGCGTGATCTCGCCAACACGCCGCCGGCCCATCTGACGGCACGCCTGCTCGCCGACCGCGCGGTACAGATCGCTCAGGCCTCGGGGCTCGAAGTCGAGGTGTTCGACAAGGACAAGATCCAGGTGCTCGGCCTCGGTGGACTCCTCGGTGTGAACCGCGGATCCACCGAACCGCCGCGCATGGTGAAGCTCACCTACAACCCGCGCAACGCGAGCGGTCACCTCGTGATGGTGGGCAAGGGGATCACCTACGACTCGGGTGGCATCAGCTTGAAGCCGAGCGATGCAATGCATGCCAACATGAAGATGGACATGAGCGGCGCGGCGGCGGTTCTGTCGGCGATGAGCGCGTTGTCGGCGATGCGGTGTCGGGCCAAAGTCACCGGGTTCCTGATGTGCACCGACAACCGGCCGTCGGGAAGCGCATTGGCGATGGGCGACGTTCTGAAGTTCCGCAATGGCAAGACGGCCGAGATCCACAACACCGATGCCGAAGGGCGGTTGGTGTTGGCCGACGGACTCTCCTTGGCGGTCGAGCTCAAGCCGGATGCGATCGTCGACATCGCAACACTCACCGGCGCCTGTTTGGCGGCGCTCGGCCCCAAGATCGCCGGTGTGATGGGCTCGAATCAGCCCTTCATCGACCAGATCCTCGAGGCCTCGCGACGCACCGACGAGCCGGCATGGCAATTGCCGCTCGAGCGCTCGTACCGACGTCTGCTCGATTCCAACATCGCCGACATGAAGAACATCGGTGGTCCGTACGGCGGAGCGATCACCGCCGCACTGTTCCTGAACGAATTCACCGGTTCGGTGCCATGGGCCCACCTCGACATCGCGGGTCCGATGAACGTGGATGGCGACGAAGGTTGGCTCAGTCGGGGCGCAACGGGCTACGGCACGCGCCTGCTGCTCGATCTCGCCCTGTCGTTCAAGCGACCGGCACGGCGCTGACGATCGGTAGCGGTGGCGCGGCGCCATCCGGCGTCGACAACCAGCGCGCGTGAGCCTCGCGCAGATGCGGAGCGAGTCGTTCGCACTGCTTGATGTTCAGCGGTGGCACCACGGTGCGCACGAGCAGCACGTCGTCGAGCGGTGAGGCCAGACCGAACATCACCAGTCGGTCGAACGAGCGGATGAGCGGGTTGGCGCGTCCGGACTCCCATCCGAGTCCGAGACTCGTGGCCAACTCGGCCAGATCGAGACGTGTGCCATCGGGATGCAGATCGGCGATCTGCGCCAGTCGACGCTGCAGCCACGTGGTGGTCGGCCCGAGGGTGCCGAGCCAGAAGTATTCGAGATAATTGCCGCCGGCCGGGTGTCCGTAGCGGTCGATCAGAGGGTCGACCCAGCGAGCGATCCGAATGGTGCCCGCACCGTTGTCGATCAGATGGCGGGTCGGTGCTTTGGGCATCGCTTCTCCTTAGGTTGCGTTCGCAAAGTGTGTGAGTCGGCGTGGCGCGAAGGGGGAGTGGCGAACAGAATGTGGCATGGCCACAGAAACCATCGACGACGTGAACGATCCGCGTTTCGAGTCGGTGGCGCAATGGGTGGCGACTGCCGAGCGCATCACCGTGCTGACGGGTGCCGGGGTCTCGACCGATTCGGGTATTCCGGACTTTCGCGGACCGCAAGGACTCTGGACGAAGAACCCCAAGGCCGAACTCACGGCGACGATCGACTACTACCTCGGGGATCCCGAGGTCCGTCGCCTCGCCTGGGAAGGTCGAGTGCGGAACCTTGCGCGGGTGCGACCGGAGCCCAACCTCGGACATCACACGATCAAGCGCCTCGAAGATCAGGGACGCCTTCGCGCGCTCATCACGCAGAACGTCGACGGTCTTCATCACGCGGCCGGGCACGCTCCGAACAAGGTGATCGAGGTGCACGGTTCATGGCGCGAAACCGTGTGCTGGTCCTGCGGGGATCGCAGACCGATGATGGAATCCGTGCAGCGGGTGATCGACGGCGAACCGGACCCGCCGTGCCTTCTGTGCAATGGGATTCTGAAGAGTGCGACGATCCTTTTCGGTGAGGCCCTCGTGCCGCATGTGATCCAGTCGGCCATGGACGCCGCCGAAGACTGCGATCTCCTGCTGGCCGTGGGCACCAAGTTGTCGGTCGGACCGGTGAACAACGTGGTGCCGCGAGCCCGCTCGGCCGGGGCGAGAGTCGTGATCGTGAATGCCGAGTCCACCGACATGGACCGCTTCGCCGATGCCCGCGTTCTCGGCCAGGTCGCCGAGGTTCTGCCCCGTCTGATTCCGGCCTGAGCGGGGACGGGCCGAGGCGGCGGACGAGTGGGTGGCAATTCCCGACCTAAACGGTAGGGTTTTGGCATGGCAACTTTCCGTGACCTGTTGGCCGCCGCCAAGTCGGCGATCACCGAGATCGACACCGCATCGGCCGAATCACGCATCGCCGCCGGTGCGGTCACGGTTCTCGACGTCCGTGAACCGGACGAACACGCCGAAGGCGCGCTGATCGGCGCATTGCACATTCCGCGTGGGCACCTCGAAGCACAGGTGGAAGGTCGCATCGTCGACAAGGACGCTCCGGTGATCGTGTATTGCGCAGGTGGCGTTCGCAGCGCGTTCGCAGCCCGCACACTCGGTGAACTCGGTTATTCGAACGTGGTGTCGATGGCTGGTGGATTCGGAAAGTGGAAGGACGAAGGCCGCAAGTGGAAGGCGCCGGCATCGCTCACTCCCGAGCAGACCAACCGCTACAAGCGTCATCTCCTCCTGCCCGAAGTCGGCGTGGAAGGTCAGGCGAAGTTGCTCGACAGCAAGGTGCTGCTCCTCGGTGCCGGTGGTCTCGGTTCGCCGGCCGCGTTGTATCTCGCGGCGGCCGGAGTGGGCACCCTCGGCATCGTCGACATGGACGAAGTCGATGCGAGCAACCTGCAGCGCCAGATCCTCCACAACATCGACCGGGTGGGCGATCGCAAAGTGGACTCGGCCAAGAAGACTCTCACGCTCCTGAACCCTGACGTGAACGTGGTGGCCTACGACACCCGGCTCTCGGCCGAGAACATCATGGACATCATCAGTGGATACGACGTCATCGTCGACGGAGCCGACAACTTCCCGTCGCGGTATCTGCTCAACGATGCGAGCGTGAAGCTCGGTATCCCGGTCGTGCACGGCTCGATCTTCCGATTCGAGGGAATGGTTTCGGTGTTTCACCCCAAGGAAGGCCCGACGTATCGCGACATGGTGCCCGAGCCGCCGCCGGCCGAGTTGGCACCGTCGTGTGCCGAGGCCGGAGTTCTCGGAGTCCTGCCCGGAATCATCGGTTCGATCCAGGCGCTCGAGACGATCAAGATCCTTCTCGGCCTGGGCGATGCACTCATCGGTCGGATCCTCGCCGTGGACACCACCGAGATGTCGTTCCGTGTGTTCAAGTTGCAGCGTGATCCGTCGAACCCGGTCACGTGGGAGAACCGTGATCGCATCGAAGTTCGCGATCTCGACGGTCTCTGCGCACCTTGGATGGCGCACTGATCATTGTTCGGTGGGAGTGGGTAGTTCTTCGCGTTCTTGGACGACCACACCGGTGAGGACGAGTGCCATGCCGAGCAGGTCAACGAGCGTCGGTCGCTGATCGAGGGCCACGAAACCGGTCACCACGGCCACCACGGGAAGTAGTGCGAGCAGAACACTGAACCGGCGCACCGGAATGCGGCGCAGCGTGTACTGATCGATGCCGTAACCGATCGCGCTCGAGAAGATGCCGACGAACAAGCACAGGCCGAGCAACCGCGGCGAGCCCCACACGTCACCGCTGTGCGGCGCACCGATCGGCGAGATCACGAGGGCACCCACTGCGAGGCCGATCCCGAGCCCGGCCACGCCGTGGTCGAGTCGCGCGACCTTCGATCCGATCACGATGTAGGCGGCCCACATCGCCGAGGCGAGGAAGATGAAGAGGAGTCCGAGAGGTTCGCCTCCGAGTTCCACGCCCGAGAGAACCACCACACCGATCACGGCGAACATCAGCGCGACGGCGTTTCGTGCCGAGCGGGTG
>JBEGQB010000120.1:0-6229 GCA_041181165.1 Actinomycetota bacterium | reverse complement strand
CCGCATCGACGGCCGCCTGCGACATCGGCACCCGTCGTTCTTTTCCGCCCTTGCCCCAGACCGTCACCACACCACGACGTAGGTCGACGCCGTCGAGGTCGAGATTGCACAGCTCGCTCACGCGCAGACCGCTGCCGTACAGGATCTCCAGCAACGCGTCGTCGCGGAGACGGCGCCACTGCGGAGTTCGTTCGTCGACGTCCTCGGGTTCGAGCAATTCGTGAAGTTCGCGACCATCGAGGACGCGCGGCAAGCGACCTTCGCCAGTGGGCGCACGCAATCCGAGCGACGGGTCGGTGGTCACTCTTCCGGCACGGCGAGCCCAAGCGAAATACCGACGCAACGCCGAGGCCTTACGAGCGATCGTGCGCTTGGCGAATCGTTGTGTACCGAGATGACCCAAGTAGCGACGCAACACGAGACGATCGATCTTGTCGGGGCTCGAGATGCCCTCGGAGTCCGACCATTCGACGAAGTCGGTGACGTCACCCCGATAGGCGATGACGGTGTTCGTGGACGCTCGGGTCAGCGAAGCGATGAATTCATCGAGTCCCCATCGGTCTTCGCGTTCGATTCCGCGCTTTTCTTCGCGACCAGCCACATGGAGAGGGTACCGAGCCTCAGTGTGCGGGTGGCGACGGCAATTTCTCGAACCATCCACCGTCGGAGACGATCCAGCCCAGAACCTCGAGTCGCCCGAGGCTGAGCGCACACGACGTGAGGTTCACTCCGAATTCACGCACGCGGGCCGCGACCATGTCGAGGTTCAGTGGCTCACCCGAGTCGAAGGCTACGAGAACCACTCGATCGGTGCCGTCGACACTCGGTCGGCGGTCGACCGCCGTACGTCGAGAGGTGGTCAGGCCGAGCGCCGCCAGAACGTCCTCGGGTGTGGCCATCACCATCGCGCCATCACGCAGCAACTGATTGGTTCCGGCGCTCACGGCGAGGTCGACCGGGCCCGGAACCGCCATCACCGAAACATCACGCTTCAGTGCTTCGTCGACCGTGATCATCGAACCGCCACGGATTCGGGATTCGACGACCACCACCAGATCGCTCACTGCGGCGACGAGCCGATTGCGCAGCGGGAATCGGAAACGGTCGGGTGCCGTACCGGGCGGTGACTCGCTGATGACGAGACCGGATTCGGCGACGAGTTTCCAGAGACCGCCATTGGATTTCGGGTACACGACGTCCAATCCCGACGCGACGATCGCGATAGCTCGACCGCTCGCCCCATTTTGCCGAGCTCCCATCACACCGCGATGTGCAGCCGCGTCGATGCCGAGTGCAAGCCCCGACACCACATCGACGCCGGCGTGTGCCAGATCGTGACCGATCCGACCGGCGATCGATCGACCGCGTTCACTGCAGTGTCGGGTCCCGACCACCGCGACGCGCCGCGTGGTCATCGAGCCGACGTCGCCCAGGTTCCCGAGATTCCCGAGATCCCCAAGATCCCCAAGATAAAAGAGCACTGCGGGAGCTTCCGGATCGGTTCGGAGCACTTCGGGGTAGTGCGGATCTCCGAGCAGCACGACACCCGAGCCACCCAGACGCTCACGAATCTCGTCATCCGGTACGCGGCTCAGGTCGGTCTCGAGGTGTGCAGCCCAAGAACGCCAGAGCTCGTGGTTGCGGACACCACCAAGGATCTCCGACACCGCATCCGATGGTTGGCGCCCATCGAGGAGCATGCGCAGTCGACGAGGCCCGACTGCCGGCAATCGTGCCAGACGAACTGCGGCAACATGCTCAGCGGTGACGTGAGGCAATGCGAGCCCGCATAGAGAGCGCGAGTGCGATGTGTTCGTCGCTGATCGGGCCGGTATCGCCATCGCGGTCGGCCAATGTGCGCGCCACACGACGTATGCGGTGCAGACCGCGGCCGGACAGCCGGCCGACTTCGAGCTCCGAGCGCAAGAGAGCGGTTCCAGCGGGAGTGGGAGTGGCGAATTCGTCGAGGGCGGGTCCGGTGAGGTTCGCGTTCAGAATTCCTTGCCGTTCGATGGCGATTCGTCGCACGGCCATGACGCGCTCGCGAACCGTCGCGGTGTTCTCGCCGGAGCCGGAACCGAGTAGATCGTCGGGGCCCGGTCGGTTCACCACGACCCGGACGTCGAACCGATCGATGAGTGGTCCGGAGAATCGACGCCGATATCGACCCAGTGCGGTCTCGTCGCATTCGCACGATCCCGGCGGCCCGCCTCCGCACGGACACGGGTTGGTGGCCCCGACGAGAGTGAAACGCGCCGGAAGAACTGCAGAGGCTGCGGCGCGCGAGAGCCGGATGACGCCTTCTTCGAGCGGCTGACGCAAAGCATCGAGGGTGGACGGCGCAAATTCGCCGAGTTCGTCGAGAAAGAGAACACCACCATGAGCGAGGCTGACTTCACCGGGGCGAAGCGACGACGTGCCGCCACCCACCATCGCGATATGACTCGCCGAATGATGAGGCATGCGAATGGGAGGAAGAGTTGCCAGACCGCCGCGTGGAAGCGGCTCTCCCACTGCCGAACGCACCATCATCACTTCGAGTGCAGTGTCGGCGTCAAGCGACGGCAAGAGCCCAGGGAGCCGTTGGGCCAACATCGTCTTGCCGGCGCCCGGCGGGCCGATGAGCAACAAGTGGTGTCCGCCGGCAGCCGAAAGTTCGAGACCGAGCCGGGCCGCGATCTGGCCGCGCACGTCGGCCAGATCGGCGACGACGTGCTGTTCGTCATGCGGTGGATCGTCGGGCCGTGGTGGCCAGGGTTCGGATCTCGTGAGAGCGGCCACCAGATCCCGAAGATTCGAGACACCGAACGCTCGCTGAGGGCGGACGATCTCGGCCTCGCGGAGGTTTCCCTCCGGAACGACAAGTGATCGTTCGCGGTGCACAGCCGACATCGGTGCCACACCGGGAACCGCACGGATCGACCCGTCGAGTGCCAGTTCACCGAGGAACGCGAAGGAATCCAGATCAGGAACGTCGATCTGATCGTCGGCGGCGAGCACGGCAACGGCGATGGCGAGATCGAGTGCACTCCCCACCTTTTTCACACCCGACGGCGACAAGTTGATGGTGATCCGCCGCGCCGGCCAATGGAATCCGCTCGACAACACTGCCGCCCGCACGCGATCACGGGATTCGCGACACACATCGTCGGGGCGCCCAAGGATCGTGAAGCCCGGCAGCCCCGTGGCGATGTGGGCCTCGACGATCACCACGGTTCCGATCGTGCCGGTGATCGTCGAGGTTCTGACGTGAATGGACATGCCGCGATGTGGGTTCGGGACCCCGACACACGGCAATCGATGTGAGCCGGTGACCCGTGTTCACACGAACGACCTGAGAAGATGTCGGAATGCGTCGGCCGAGTTGCGAGCGGGTGTCCCGGTTTCTCGTCACGTCGGGCTCGCTCGGCGTGATCTTGATGCTCGCTCCTCTCGTGACGTCGTGCGGCGACCCCGATCGCAGCGCGGGCAATTTCTGCACCGAACTCGCCAAGGAGTTACCGGCCCTCGATGCGCCTCTGGCCGAACCCGACGACGTCAACGACGTGGTGGCGCGCTATCGACGTCTTGATGCCATCACACCTCTGGCCATCGAAGCCGAATGGTCGATCCTCACCGATCTCATGGAACTGGCCGCCGATGTGGATGTTGCCGACCCGGTTGCGCGCCAGGAAGTTGCCGACGCCGCGTACAAGGCCGAGCGACCGGCGCGCGATGTCGCGATCTGGGTCGAGACCACCTGTGGACTGGCCATGCCCGACGTGATCGGAGTGGAGGGAAGTGTTCCCGTCACGATTCCGCCGACAGCACCGCCAGCACCGGATCCGGCAACCGGATCGGTCACGCCCGCGCCGTCGACCAGCGCGTGAAACGGACTCAGACGATTTCGCCGCGCTTCAGGATCACTTTGTCGACCAGACCATAGGCCTTGGCTTCTTCGGCCGTGAACCAACGATCGCGCTCGGCATCGGCTTGGATCTTCTCGAGTGGCTGTCCCGAGTGGTGCGCAGTGAGCTCGGCCATGCGTCGCTTGGTGAAGGTGATCTGCTCGACCTGAATCGCGATGTCGGCAGCTTGTCCGCGCAACCCGGCGAGAGGCTGGTGCATCATGATGCGCGCATTGGGCAAGGTGTAGCGCTTGCCAGCTGCGCCAGCGGTGAGGAGGAACTGACCCATGCTCGCGGCCAGACCCATGCACACCGTGGCGACATCACAACTGACGAATTGCATGGTGTCGTAGATCGCCATACCGGCGGTGACAGAACCACCGGGGCTGTTGATGTAGAGCCAGATGTCGGCATCGGCGTCTTCGCCTTCGAGATAGAGCAACTGCGCGCAGATCTGATTCGCGATGTCGTCGTTCACATCGGTGCCCAGCATCACGACGCGGTTCTTGAGCAGCCGAGTGAAGATGTCGGGGCGACCCGCATCGCCGGCCTCGAGGTTGAAGATGGGCTGCGGACCACTGGTCATCGTCATGGTTCGAAGGCTAGCCCTCGAACCGGCATAATCAGGGGGTGAGCGACGTACCCCCCTTCACACCCAATGCGGACGAGTTGCTCGCCAACAACCGATCCTTTGCCGAGGAGTTCCCCGACAAAGGGCTCGCCCTCGCTCCCCGTCGCCACTTGGCGGTGGTGGCCTGCATGGACAGCCGGATGGACATGTTCCAGATCCTCGGACTCGACCACGGTGATGCCCACATCATCCGCAACGCCGGTGGCGTGGTGACCGACGATGTGATCCGTTCACTCGTTCTTTCGCAGCGATTCCTCGGCACTCGCGAGATCATCCTCATCCATCACACCAATTGCGGACTTCAGCAGGTGAACGAGGACGATTTCAAACACGAGATCGAAGCCGAGATCGGATTGAAACCGTGGTGGGCACTCGAATCCTTCCGCGACCCGTACACGAACGTCGTGCAGAGCATCGGTCGGCTGCGGCTGAATCCCTTCATCACCCACAAGGATTTCATTCGCGGCTTCGTCTACGACGTCGATACGGGACTGCTGCGCGAAGTCACCCCGAATTCGGGCTCCGTGGCGTGATTCCGGTGCGGGATCTTCACCTATTGGGTGAAGAATCCTCGCCAGAACCCCGAGAGATGCCTGAGAGGACGACGAGGACGTCTCCGGACACGGCGTGATCTCGAATATCGGTGATGAGCCCGGCCACACCGGCAGTTCCGGTCGGGCTGGCCATTACACCCGTCACCGAGGGCACCATCGTCGCCGCGGTAACCACATCTGTTTCGGGAGCCACCACCACTCGGCCATGTGTTGCCTGCAATTGGGCGAAGTCGGCCACCCAGTCGTACGTCTCGTCATCCAAGATGCCGTCGGCGAGCGATGTGGGCTCGTACTCCCATGGCCACATGAAGCGCGTCCAGTCGGTTGCCTCGGCCTGTGTCGAATCGTGGGCGAGTTCCCAGGCACGGGCGAGCGGCGCGCAACCTGCGGTCTGCACCGCGACGAGAGGAGCGGTGACACCCCCTTCGCTCAGACCACGCGACAACGAGGCCGCGAAGGCCCCTCCCCCGACTTGCACATACACGCCACTCAACGAATCGACGCCACTGGCAGACAGCTGATCGGCTGCTTCCCAGCCGATCGTGCGGCCACCGTCCAGACACAGTGCATTCTCCGGCCCCTGCACACTGAAAGGCACGGCGCCCCCGGCCACTGCTTCTCGGAAACGATGAACGGTCGGGTCGCCCGGTGGATCGGACTCGCGCCGCGGGCAACGCGTCACCCGCGCCGACAAAGTGTTCAGCGTGTCGACCACGATGCCACCGGCCCATTCGGGGATGAAAACATCGATCGGCCAACGCGCCGACGCGGCGAGTGTCGCCGCAGCGATGGCGGCATTTCCGCACGATGAAATCGCCAGTGGCGGTCGTTCGGCCGGCTTCTTCCACGGAACGAGACCGAGTGCTTCGGCGGCCAGTAGGTGCAACAGGATCGAATGCAGATGCCGTGCCTTGTGCGAGCCGGCCACGTTGCCCGTTTCGTTCTTCACGAAAACCCGTCCGTGCAGTCCGACCGCGTCGCTCAGGCTCCGAGAATCATCCAGTGGCGTGATCCGAAAACCGGTCCCGGCGACTTCGGCCACCCGAGCGTCCGTGAGGTGTATTGCGTCCAGAGCCTGCGCGTCCGACCAACCATGCGCGTGCACGAATTCCCACCACGCGAGACGTGGCGCGTAGCGCACGAAGGGATTCGGGTCG
>JBEGQB010000119.1:0-6234 GCA_041181165.1 Actinomycetota bacterium | reverse complement strand
TCCCGTCACCCGCTCCACGTGCGAAGCCCCTCGAGCGGGTTGTGCGAATCGGGAGGAGCGAAGCGACGGGTCCCGTCACCCGCTCCACGTGCGAAGCCCCTTGGCTTTGGTTCGGCGCCCCTTTTCGGCGTCGTAGTGTGGGCTTCGTCCAGGGGGTGGATATGAGAAAAGTCAGACGCGTCGTAGTTCTTGCGGCTCTGGCCGGTGGCTCCGTGATCGGAGCATGCGGTGAAGACCTCGACGACACCCGGGAGGGGTCCTTAACCGAAGGTGCGGCCGATGACGGTCTCATCAGCGGGCATGTAAAGGAATGGGAAGTCGTCATCGAGAGTGCGACGCTGCCGGCGGGCACGATCGAGTTCTCCATCGAGAACCAAGGAACCATCCAGCATGAGTTCCTCGTGGTGAAGACCGACGTCGATCTCGGGAAGATTCCGGTGGAGGGCGATCGGTTCTCCGAAGAACAGGAATCCATCTTGATGGTCGACGAAATTCCGGAGTTCGAACCCGGAACCACCGGGAAACTGGTCGTCGACCTCGAGCCCGGGACGTACCAATTGGTCTGCAACATCGCCGGTCATTATCAAGCGGGGATGTACACGCGGCTCACTGTTGCGGCGTAGCCCTCGCATTCGTGGATGTAGATCCACAAGAATGACCAAGTGACCAGTCGCTCCGATGCCCAGGATCTCGATGCGCGGGACTCTCTGGCTTCCTATCGCAACGAATTTCACATTCCCGATCCCGAGCTGATCTATCTCGACGGCAATTCTCTCGGTCGCACACCCAAGAGAACGATCGAGCGCCTGAAGCAAGTGGTCGAGACGGAATGGGCGGGCGACCTCATCTTGAGTTGGGATCACTGGCTCGATCTACCCCGGCGTATTGGCGATCGCATGAGTGCGATCATCGGGAGTCGGCCCGGGGAAGTCGTGGTGCACGACTCCACGACTCTCAATCTGTACCAAGCGGTTCATATCGCGCTCGGTCTGCGTGCCGATCGAAAAGTGCTCGTCGTGGCGGAGGACGAATTCCCCACCGATCGCTACGTGGTCGAGGGTATTGCCGCCGACCACGGACTCTCGGTGCGCGCTTTGGCCCCGGACATGAATCTCGACGACGTGGCCGTGATCGTTCGCAGCGTGATCGATTATCGAACGGCCGAAATCGCTGATGTGAAGGCTTTCACGGATCGCGCGCGGGAGGCTGGTGCGCTGGTGATCTGGGATCTGTCGCACACTGCGGGGGCCATCGAGTTCGACGTCCACTCGATGGGTGTCGAACTGGCAGTGGGTTGCACATACAAGTACCTGAACGGTGGTCCGGGTGCGCCGGCGTTCACGTTCATCACTCGTGACCTACAGCCAATGGCCGAGCAGCCGATTCGTGGATGGTTCGCTCAGAAGGACCAATTCGCCATGGAGCGGCCCTTCGAACCGCACGACGACATCCGGCGGGTCCTGCTCGGCACACCGAACATCTTGAGTCTGGTGGCCGCCGAAGAGGGGATTGCCTTGTCGGCTCGTGCGGGCATGAAGGCGATCGATGCCAAGGGACGGGCGCTGACGGAATTCGGTTTGCAGGTTTGTGATCACTTCGGGCTGCGAACTTCCACGCCCCGTGATCCACAACGACGGGGACATCACCTTGCCGTTCATCATCCCGATGCGAAACAACTTCTCGGCGAGTTGGCGGACAACAAGGTGATCGCCGATTCTCGACCCCCCGAAATCCTTCGCTTGGGGTTGAGTCCGCTGACAACGCGTTTCACCGACGTTTGGGACGGACTGCAGATCCTCGATCGACTGATCCGGGAGCGATGACTCCGTACGACGACGAATTGCGAGAGCGAATCGTCGGCAATCTTTCACGACACGAGCGGCTCGCGCACCCACTCGATGGTCGGCGTCATGCGGCCGTGGCCATCGTCCTCGTGGACAGCGAACCCGACGACGATGATGATCCGTTTCCAGTCGGCGATGATCCACTGCGCAACGTCCCCGGTGACCTGACGGGTCTTGATGGACGAATGCGCGGCGTGTCCGGTGGCGCGGCATTCCTACTGTGTCGGCGCGCCGCCAGGATGAACCGTCACGCCGGGCAATGGGCCCTGCCCGGTGGGCGCCTCGACGATGGTGAGACACCAGTCGAGGCCGCTCTACGAGAACTCGATGAGGAACTGGGGCTGAGTCTCGGAGCCGATGATGTTCTCGGTCTTCTCGATGACTATCCGACTCGGTCAGGTTTCGTGATGACACCGGTCGTGTTGTGGGCGGGTCGACACGCTGTGATCTCTCCCGACCCGGGTGAGGTTGCCCACGCGTATCGGATCGGCCTGCACGAACTGTGTCGAGCCGATTCTCCGCGATTCGTTGCCATTCCGGAGAGTGATCGACCAGTCGTTCAATTGCCCTTGAGCGGCGATCTGATCCACGCCCCGACGGGTGCGGTATTGCTCCAGATGCGCTGGGTTGCAATCGAAGGTCGTGTCAACGAGCGGGTTGATCACCTCGAGCAGCCGGTGTTCGCGTGGAAGTAGCCACGCGCCAAGCAGCCCAGATCATCATGAACTGAAGCGGCAAGCGCCCGTAGGACACGATCTGCTCGGAGAAGGGACGATCTCGCCAGTCCCAGGTCATGTAGATGTTCGCTGGGTACACCCCGATGAACAGAGCGATGGCTGCAACTGCACCGATGTGTCTCGTGCGACGAATGATGAGGAGCGGACCAACCACCAGTTCGGCCACGCCACTCGCGTAGGTCCAGAAGGACTCGGACGGCGGCAACCATGGGGGAACGATGTCGTTGAAGAACTCCGGATTCACGAAGTGCATGACTCCGGCCAAGGTGATGAATGCCCCCATCACGACGGCGATGCGATCCCATCGGTTCATCGTTCGAGTCTTCTAGACAGTGAGGCTCACCACGGTGACCGGATCGGGGAATCCTTTCAACATTCGACGACCGGCTGGATCGAGTCGACGGTCGGTCGCCTCGGCGATGTTGGCGGTCACGAGGATCTCACCGGGTACGGCCTGATCCACGAGACGCGCCGCGAGATTGACCGTCGATCCGAAGTAGTCACCGGACCGGGCAAGGACCGGCCCGTAGGCCATTCCACCTCGAGGGGTCAGAGCCGGATCGGTGCCGAATACCTGAAGGAGGGCCTCACCGATCACGCAGCCCTCTTGCGGGGTGACGGCAACGAACATCAATTCGTCACCGATGAGCTTGACGAGTCGACCCCCATGAGATGTCACGGTGTCGGAGGCGAGGGCCTCGAACTTCGAGACGAGATCCGAGAGCTCGGTTGCAGTCATGGTGGTGGATCGCGACGTGAACCCAACGAGGTCGACGAATCCGACGGCCAACGATCCCATCGACTGCTCGTGCATTACGCCTCCGAAGGATTGTCGGGTTCGCTGAATCGACTGGTTCAGGTGCAGACGGAGGAGCATCGTGAGAACGCTCGTCAACTCGTAGGCGAGTCCTTGAGCGTTGATGAGATTCCGCAGAAGTTCGATTCCCGATGCACCGGACTCGACCATGGGGCGCTCGAGATCCTCGAGGAACAGCGAGTTGGCGGCGTCGGCGGTTCGGGCCATCGAGGATCCGACGACTCGGACGAAGCCCACGAGTTCTCTCCAGGTGAAGACCTGCGCGCCAACTTTCAAGACTTCGAAGGCTCGGATGTCATCGGCCATGTAGGCGGGTTCATCGTCACCAATTGGGCTCAGACCTGATGCCACACGCACCTGACGGATTTCCTCGATCGGCACGCCCGTGCTTTCAGCGATCTGCCGAATCGAAACTTGTAGTTGACCGAGGGCACTCCACTCCTCGATCAACGACTCGAATGATGGGTCGAGCAAAGTTGCCGAAATCTGTTCGAACGACAGACCTCGTTCGTCCATCCACTCGATCAATTCGCGGCGAATGTTGTCAGGCTCACTTAACAATCCAGCCTTTTCGAAACTGGTGAAGTCGACGGGCATGTGCAAGAGATTACGGAGCCGCCGACACTCGTCGAGACGGAATGGTTACGGTGATGGTTATGGAACTCGACAATCTCTTCGGTTTGCCCGCGCACCCACTCTTGGTGCATGTCCCCGTCGTCATGGTGCCCGTGGCTGCCGTGATGGGCGTCCTCATGGCGATTCGTCCGGCGTGGCTGGATCGATTCGGTTGGTGGCTGGTGGGGACGTCCGGACTCGGATTTCTCGGGGCGATTCTGGCCGCCGGCAGCGGGGAGAGTCTGGAAGAGAAGGTTCGCGAGTCGGAGATTCTGGAACACCACACTCAACTCGGTGAGACGGCTCGCCTCGTTGCCGGCATTCTCTTCGTCGTCGCACTGCTGATCGTCGGAGGTCGCCATTGGATGCGGAAGAACTCCGGCAAAGCGAATGGCCTGACGAACTTCGTGAAGTCGCAAGCTGGAGTCGTGGTCGTGTCGGCCATCTTGGTAGCGGCTTCGGGTGCGGCCGCCTACACGATGATCGATGCCGGTCATCAGGGCGCCAAAGCATCGTGGCACGATGTCACCACCGGTGAAGAAAAGCGCGACAAGGCAGGCCCCTCCGGTGAGAGTGACGAAGGTGGCGAAGAAGGGGAAAACGAAGCGGGCGAATGACGAAGTGACATTTGCGGGCTGTGAGATCTGCTCACGGTCCGTACGGTTCCAGCCTCCGAAGGAGAAAGGAATCAGATGTCGAGTTCGTCGAATCCGTTGGAGAACATCCATCGCGGTATCACTCCCCACGTCAAGTCCCTGAGAACAACGGCTGACCTAGCGGGGTCCCTGTCGCGTGAAGAATTGCGCGACCGATGCCGTGAGGATCTCGATTTTCTGGTCTTCCACCTGTTGCCGATGCTCCGGTCGGAGATGGAGGTCGTGTACCCCGAGGTAGATCGTCTACTCGAGTCAGAGGTTGCGACCTCGATTCTGATGCGCGATCAATCCGAGATCCACGAGTTGGTCGACGACCTTCTCGACGTGAACGAGCACTTGATCGCGCACGAGGTCCTCACCGAAGACACCCTCAAGCACCTTCGCCAAACGCTGTATTCGCTTCACTCGCAGATCGAGTCCCTCTTCGAGAAAGAGGAGGATGTGCTCGTTCCCTTGCTCACCTACCACTTGCCTCCGGGCCATGTGGCCGATCTCGTCGAGCAGATGATGGAGAGCCAGTCATGACCGCCGTGCAGGCTTCGACCGAACGGCGACTGAATCCGGTCGATGCTGGACGAGTCTTCTTCGGTTGGATGTTCGTTCTGATCGTTGCCGGCTCGGTGGTGCTCGTGGCGCGAGTTCTCACCGAAACCCAGATCTGGGCCAACGTCTTCGCCGTCGCGCTGGGCTTGGCCGTCGTTCCGCTCCTGGCCTCGCCGATCGAATGGATGGTGCACCGGTTCGTGTATCACGAAGCGGTCGTTCCTTCCCTCACGGCGATCCATCGAGTGCACGTTGCCCATCACTTTTCGTTCTTCCCGACTTGGCGTTACACGACGAACGGCCCGGCTCGTCGACTCGCCATCCGGAAAGTGGGCACCGACATCCGTCGGACCGCGATGGCCAACGCTCGAGTGCGAGCGACGCATTTCGTGTGGTACATGTCGTTTGGCCTGTGGGCGATCTGGATACCGACGTGGCTTCTGACCCACAACGAGTGGTTCGTCGTTGGTGAAATCATGGCCTCGGCGGTGGTATCGAACCTCTTCATCGCCGTGCACGACACCATTCATCGCCCCGGTAGCCATCGCATCATCGAACGGCAGTCGTGGTTCGCCTTCCTCGATCGACACCATTACATCCATCACGTGGATCTGGGGGCCAACCTGAATTTCTTGTTGCCGCTCGGTGATGCTCTCTTCGGTACTCTCCGGCGCGAAATGACCGAAGCCGAACTTCGTGAGCATGGCTCACTCGAAGCCGCCAAGAGCCGACCGGTCGGCGTCGGTGAGCGGGCGCGAGTCACCGCTGGTCGATGAGACGTCGATCGCCTCTTCTTGTTGCTGGTCTGTTGATTCTGGCTGGTTGCAAGATCGCATCAAGCGAACCCAAAGCGACATCGTCCTTGGCTCCGCCGACGACTTTCGTCGGACTCGGTCAGCCAGCGCTTTGGCCTCTTGCCGACGAGGCGTTCGTGACTCCTGACGACGCGGCGCGTTCGTTCGTGGGGAGTGTGTTCAAGGTGCCGCCGGTCTTTGGTGAGTACCGAGCCGGTGACTCTCGTA
>JBEGQB010000118.1:0-6321 GCA_041181165.1 Actinomycetota bacterium | reverse complement strand
GCCGCCGGATCGGTGATCGGCTGATCACCGTCGAAGGCGTAGGAGTTCGACGGACCGCTGTCGCTCGGCACGCAGGGGGGTAGACACCATTCGGCCCAGAAGGGCAGATCCTGGGTCATCGATACCGACGAACCATCGGCGGTGTTTGTCCAACGACCGAGTTCGGTGTCGTGGATCCAGATCTCTCCCGTGCTCGGATCGAGCCACACGCCGGTTTCGGTCGAGCTGATGTTCTCCGGCGGACAGGGCGGCAGACAGTCGTCCTGGTAGCCGGGAAGCAACGCGGTGTAGGAGATCGGGAGGGCCGTGCCGTCGTCGGCGTCGATCCAGGCTGTGATTCCCTCCGAATAGACGTAGGTGTGTCCGTTCGATCCCACATATGTCCAACCTTCGGTCGGTGTGATCGGCGGACACTCCACCTGCCGTTCGGGATACTGACAATCCTCGGGTTGGTTGGGCAGTTCCCACGTGTCGAGAACCTCGATGTCGTCGGTGGCCAAGTTGTCCCAACCGAATGCACCACCGGTGTGGTTGTTCCACTCCCAGGCGAAGTTCTGCGAGTCGAACCAGATCGTCCCAGCGACGGCGTAGTTCGGTGGGCACGTGTTGGTCGGCGGACCGTCGAATCCGTATCCGTCGCAATTGTCGGAGAAGAACTGTGTGGGGGAAACCTCTTCGTTGATGGTGGTCGACAGATCGTCCCAAGCCGGGTAGTCCTCGGGTTGTTCGCGGAATTCCCACAAGTGGCCGTTCTCGTCGATGTACTGATCACCGATGGCCGCGGTGGACGGTGGGCATTCCACCGGACCTCCGCAGTCACGGATGTAGCCCGGAATCTCCTCGGCGATAGCGGCCTCTTCTCCGGTGTCCTGGTTCACCCAACGCGTAACACCGTTGTCACCCATCTCGTACGTCCAGATCTCACCAGTGGTCGACTGATACGGCGTCCAGCCATCTCCCACCGGTGACGGACACGCGGGTTGTCCATCGATCGGTCCGAGGCATTGCTCTTCGTAGTCGGGTAGTTCGAGGACGTTGTTGACCACCTGGTTCTCGGCATCGATGTTGTTCCAACGCTCGAGCACGGGGTCGTAGATCCAGGTGTCGCCGGAGAGATCCTGATACGTCGTCCACCCGTCGGGTCCGAGAGGGCTCGGACAATCCGGTACTTGCATCAACGAGACATTTCCGCATTGCTCGATCCATCCCGGCAGTTCGTCGATCGAACTCACCGGCGGAGCCTCCGGGTCGTCGAGGTTGTGCCATTGGTCGTCAGCGAGGAGGAACGCCCACCGCTGTCCGTTCGGAGTGGTGTAGTCGGTCCATGCACCGGCACCATCCGACTCGGGGCACGGCGTATTCGGATCGTCCGGATCATCCGGATCGTTCGGTTCGTCGGGAACGTTCGAGTCGTCGGGTTGGTCGTCTCCACCGGTATCGCCGGGAGCATCCGGTGAAGTGGTCTCGCTCAACGGAGTCGGCTGATCTTCTTTTGGTCCGAGCAGGGGATTGCCACATGCACAACGAGCGCGCGGCATTCCCTGACCGTCGATGAGGATGGCTGTTCCGGCGGCGATCACTGCGTCGTATCCGTACGACTGACCGTTCTTGAAGCCGAACATCTTCACGTTGAGGTTCTGCAACGCGTAGACCGGGGTGAGGCTGCGCAAATAGGCAGGAAGTTGTTCGTAGGGGATTCCTTGCACTGCGGCCCAGGCGCGGCCTCGGTCTTCGTAGTGGGTGAGGAAGCGGATCATCGCCTCCACATCGCAGATGTTCTTGCCGGTTCCGCCATAGGTGCGTCCGGCGTACAGTCCGGGTGCGTTGCCCCCCACCTTGCCGCTCGACAGCGTTGATAGATCGGGCACCTCGTAGGACGTCAGTTCGAAGGTGGGAGCGAAAGAGTCGGGTCCGACGACTCCGGACGGTTGGAAGAGCGCCCGGCTGGGTCCATCGGAGCCCCCTGATCCATCGTCACCGCCGCAGCCAGCGGCCACGGCAACGAGTAGTCCGGCAATGAGCATGGATGCGACGCGTCGCATGATCCCCCCTGATGTCCCCACGTACTTCTCGGGCTGATGCTCCGAGATCCCCCGATGT
Organism: Actinomycetota bacterium; assembly: GCA_041181165.1. Classification (GTDB taxonomy): domain Bacteria; phylum Actinomycetota; class Acidimicrobiia; order Acidimicrobiales; family Ilumatobacteraceae; genus Casp-actino8. Next base: position 4,221 of record JBEGQB010000118.1, on the reverse strand, counting down.
CGGAGACGGAATCTATGCGTCATCGGGCGAATCAGCGATCGACCCCGGGCCCTCGGCATCGAATGCTGATCGAGCGTCGCTCGAACGACCGGGTGATCGTCTAACTGGTAATCTAACGAATGATCTACTGGATCGTCTAGGCGATCATCCTGGGGAAGTTCGGTGTTGTCCATGGAAGACCAGATTCGGTCGGCCCACCGATCTCGCGCTTTTTGCCACACCCCTGTGGTCGGCTGAGGGTGTGTTCACCGCTCTTCGCTGTTCGTTCTGTGGCCGTATGTTCCGACCCGCCGGTGTGGCCGCATCGGGCCCGAGGTCGTGCGGCTCGTGCGAGTCGTCGTCACTCATCGAACCCCGCCGGATCTCGTCACCATTGCGATACGAAGGCGCGGCCCGTGATGTCGTCCTGGCCGCCAAAGTCGGCGGGCAACGTCGAGCACTGCGGCTGCTGGCCGACGAACTCGCCGACGCCATCCGAAGCGACACATCCCTCCCCGGGGCCTTCGATCTCGTCACGTGGGCTCCCACGACCGACCGCCACCGCCGACGTCGCGGCTTCGATCAATCGGAAGCGATCGCTCGTCTCCTGGCCCGTCGCCTCGGGATCCCGTGTCGCCGCCTGTTACGTCGTTTACCCGGTCGCCCACAGACCGGCTCGACCCGCAGTGAGCGTTTGGTCGGCCCCCGTTTCCGGGCGCGCCCGGCCCGCTCACATCGTCATGGCACCACACTGCGAGTTCTCGTCATCGACGATGTGATCACGACCGGCTCAACTTTGCGCGCGGCGGCTCATGCGCTCACCGTTTCAGGATGGCGCAATGTCGTGGTCGCGGCCTGCGCCGCCACCCCCGAACCATCTCGCCGGATGGTGGCTCAGTTCAATCCGGTGAGCGACCGCACCGCGTCGATGGCCGACGACTGATCGTTCCCGACGAGGATTCCGTGCATACCGAGGCGCGTGGCGGCCTCGACGTTCGAATGCACATCGTCCAGGAACGCTGATTCGCCGGGCGACGATCCGAGTCGTTCGAGTGTCAGGTGATAGATCGCCGGATTGGGCTTGCGCAAGCCCACTTCGTGGCTGTCGACCACGGTGTCGAAGAGCGAATCGAAATCCATCAGCTCTCGCCAACGTTCACGGAACTCACGGATGTTGTTCGTCAGTACACCCGTCCGACACCCGGCGGCGCGTAGATCGATCACCAACTGGTGCATTGCGTCACTGCGCACGAACTCGAAGTTCGAACCGGGCCTCGCCGAAGATTCCTCCGGAGTTGCCTGACGCATTCGAAGTCCGGCTGCCGCCACGAGTTCACCGATTCCTGATCGGTATTCGTCCATGGATATCTCACCGCGTTCGAGACGATGCCACGGATGATCGGAATCCGACCCGTAGTCGCCCATCATCACCTTGATCACTTCGTCGGGATCGTGGTCCGGAAAGCGACGAATCAAGTCGACCGGACGACCCGACAACGACAGCACGCCCCCGAGATCGAAGATGACGGTTTTCACGGGAGATGTCGGCACGGGGGAAGTCTGCTCATCGGCACCTATGAACGCCAAGTGGGGGACCCCTGCCCTTCGACCCCCGACGGTAGGATCGACCTCTGCATGGGAGTTCTCGATCGCATCCTCCGGGCCGGTGAAGGCAAGAAGCTCAAGGCCCTCGAGGGGTTGGTCCCCGACATCAATGCCGAGGAAGCCGGCCTGCGATCACTGTCCGACGACGCATTGCGTCACAAGACGGTCGAATTCCGCGAAAGGTTGGCTCGAGGAGAGACCCTCGACGACCTTCTCGTCGAAGCATTTGCCGTCGTGCGCGAAGCGGCTGGTCGAACCATCGGTCAGCGTCACTACGACGTCCAGATGATGGGTGGCGCTGCGCTTCATTTCGGTTGGATCGCCGAAATGAAAACCGGTGAAGGAAAGACCCTCGTCTCCACTTTGCCGGCTTATCTGAACGGACTCGCCGAACGTGGCGTGCACCAGATCACGACCAACGACTACCTGGCTCGCCGCGACTCCGAATGGATGGGGCAGGTTCACCGCTGGCTCGGTTTGAAGGTGGGTCTCGTGATCCCTGGCTTCCAGGAGAGCCCGCAATTGAAGCGGGCCAACTACGCGGCCGACATCACCTATGGAACCAACAACGAGTTCGGCTTCGACTACCTGCGCGACAACATGGCCGGCACCAAGGCCAACAAGGTTCAGCGCGGCCACAACTTCGCCATCGTCGACGAAGTCGACTCGATCCTGATCGACGAAGCGCGTACTCCGCTCATCATCTCGGGTCGGGTCGCGGATGCCGCCCAGCTGTACTACCGATTCGCGTCGATCGTGCGCAGCCTGCAACGTGGCGAGCACTACGAAGTCGAAGAGGACAAGCGAATCGTCATGCCGACCGAGGCCGGAATCGAAGCCGTGGAGCGCGAACTCGGACTCGACAACCTCTACGACGAGGTCCAGCGAAACCTCGTGCACCAGTTGCAGGTGGCCCTCAAGGCCAAGGAGCTCTACCGCCGCGACAAGGACTACATCATCCAGGGCGGCGAGGTGAAGATCGTCGACGAGTTCACCGGCCGCATTCTCGAAGGTCGTCGCTGGAGCGAAGGTCTTCACCAGGCCGTGGAAGCCAAAGAGGGCGTCAAGATCAAAGAGGAGAACCAGACCCTCGCCACGATCACGCTCCAGAACTACTTCCGCATGTACGACAAGTTGGCCGGCATGACGGGTACTGCTCAAACCGAAGCGGCCGAACTCATGAACACCTACGGCTTGCAGGTCGTTCCGATCCCGACGAACCGCGACATCCGCCGTGCCGACCAACCCGACCTCATCTACAAGACCGAAGCCGCCAAGTTCGGGGCGATCGCCGACGACATCATCGAACGCAATGCCAAGGGTCAGCCGATCCTCGTCGGAACGGTGAGCGTCGAGAAGAGTGAGATCCTCTCCAAACTCCTCGCCAAGCGTGGCGTGACGCACGAAGTTCTGAACGCCAAGCAGCACACGCGTGAAGCCGAAGTCGTCGCCCAGGCCGGCCGGCTCGGGTCGGTCACGGTGGCCACCAACATGGCCGGACGAGGTGTCGACATCCTCCTCGGTGGCAACCCGGAAGGCCTGGCGCGCCGGGCCGTCCTCGCCGAAGGACATTCGGCCGAAACATTGATCGACGAGTTCGCGTTGCCGATGCCCCTCGACCAGATGCCCGAGGAGTACCAACACGACCGCGCCCGCGCGCAGGCTCGATACGCCGAACTTCTCCGCGACATCTCGGCGCGCTGCAAGGAAGAAGGCGACAAGGTTCGTGCGCTCGGTGGTCTGTACGTGATCGGTTCGGAGCGGCACGAAAGCCGTCGTATCGACAACCAGCTGCGTGGACGTTCGGGTCGTCAGGGCGATCCCGGTGAAAGCCGCTTCTACCTCAGCCTCGACGACGAACTCATGCGACTCTTCGCAACGGGAGCCCTGAGTTGGGTCATGGGTCGAGCGCTTCCCGAGGAGGAAGCGATCGAGCACAAGATGGTGACCAAGGCCATCGAGCGCGCGCAGAGCACCGTCGAACAACGCAATGCCGAGATCCGCAAGAACGTCCTCAAGTACGACGAGGTCATGAACGAGCAGCGCAAGGTGATCTATCAGCGCCGCGATCAGATCCTCGACGGCGTCGACCTCAAGGCGGGCGCCATGGAGTACTTGGCCGAGGCCGTCGATTCCCTCATCGAGACGCACTGCGTGAGCGATGCCGACGACGAGTGGGATCTGGACGGATTGGCCAAGGAACTCAAGACTTTCTGGCCGAACGAAATCTCCGAAGTCCGACTCGCCGAGTGCCGCAACACCGACGGCATCTACGACATCGTGATGGCCGACGCCTCTGCCTACTACGAGCGTCGTGAGACCGAACTCGGCTCGGCCGTGATGCGTGATGTCGAGCGGCAGGTGATGTTGCGCATCATCGATCAACGTTGGCGCGAGCACCTCGAAGAGATGGATTACCTCCAGGAAGGCATCAACCTTCGGGCCATGGGGCAGAAGGACCCGCTGTCCGAGTGGCAGCGCGAGGGCTACGAGATGTTCGGCTCCATGATGAAGGGGATCGCCCAGGACTTCGTTCGCTACGTGATGCACGTCCAAGTCGTACGAAACGACGCTCCTCAACAGATCGTGAAGAACGTCCAGGAGACCAAGTCGGAGGCCGCGCCTTCCGTCGGTGAA
>JBEGQB010000117.1:0-6327 GCA_041181165.1 Actinomycetota bacterium | reverse complement strand
GGTGGTGATGCCCGGCCACATCGGAACCTCGATCGCCATCAATTCACGCAAACTCCTCGGCAACGACCCGAAGGACATGACCGAAGAACAGATCGCCCAGGTGCGTGCTCGCATGGCGCGTAGCGGGCTCGATCTGAGTGGAGCGAGCGACGAGGACATCCGTCTCGGTATCCAGGCCCAAGGCGAGGCGTTCCGCGATCAGGCTCCGACCTCCGCTGCGCAAGCGGCCACCATCATCCTCGACGCCATCAAGCGCGGCGACTGGCGGATCCTGGTCGGTGACGACGCAGTGATCCTCGACGAGATGGTCCGTGAGATCCCAACCGAGGCATACCTGCCGAACTTCATGGAGCGTGTCCATGCGCGCGGTGCGCTCGGTTTCACATCGCAGGGTGCCTAGATCAATCTGATCACTGCTGGTTGAATGGTCTTGTCGGAACAGCGTGGTTCCGACAAGGAGAGTCGAACATGACTGCGACCGGATCCCCCTGCGTCGTCGGCGTTCTGAAGGAAGTCAAGGGTTTCGAACGACGGGTCGCCCTCACCCCCGCCGGTGCTGCGGCATTGGTCGGCGACGGCCATCGTGTGCTCGTCGAGACCGAGGCCGGACTCGGATCCGGTTTCAAGGATGCCGAGTACACAGCAGTCGGAGCGGAAATCGCCGCCTCGGCCGATCGAGTTTTCGTGGAAGCCACACTGCTCCTTCACGTCAAGGAACCTCAGCCGCAAGAGTTCGACAAGTTCCGGCCACATCACACGCTTTTCACCTACTTGCATCTGGCCGCAGCACCGGAAGTTGCCGACGCTTTGTGCCGTTCGGGTTGTCGCGCCATCGCGTACGAATCGGTTGAAATCGACCGTCAACTCCCGCTGCTGGCTCCGATGAGCATGGTGGCCGGACGACTCGCCACCCAGATCGCCGCGTCGTACCTCGAAGCGCGTCTCGGCGGACGAGGCATGCTCATGGGTGGTCTGCCGGGTGTCGAGCCCACGACCGTCGTCGTGATCGGTGCCGGTACGTCGGGGCGTCATGCCGCCGAAGTCGCGGCCGGCATGGGAGCCGAGGTCGTCGTGGCCGATCTCGATATCGATCGGGCCCGTTCGGTGGCCGCCACGTGTGGGCCGCTCGCACGTGCCGTGGTGTCCACACCGGCGATGATCGAAGAACTCGCGCCAACCGCCGAGGTCATGATCGGCGCGGTTCTGGCGCCGGGCCACCGAGCACCGATCGTGATCACCCGGCGCGTCCTCGACCTCATGCCCGAAGGTTCCGTCGTGGTCGACATCGCCATCGATCAAGGCGGATGCGTGGAGGGTGTCGTCTCGACGACGCATGCCGATCCGGTCCGGACCATGGGCCACGTTCGGGTATCGGCCACGCCCAACATGCCGGCCGCCGTTCCTCGCTCGTCGACCGCCGCTCTGACGGTCGCCACCTTGCCCTATGTCCGTGCCCTCGCCAACGGATGGGAAGTCGCGGTGGCCACTCATCCGGAACTCGCCGGTGCGGTCAACATCGAGAACGGCACCGTGATCCATCCCGACGTACGGGACGCACTCGGCCTCTGAACAACTGGCGCGTCGCCTTCCGGGATTCGGGGCGGCCTGTGTGAGAATGCTCCCATGAGCACTCTGACCGACACCGCACTCGGAAAAGTCGAAGCCGCCCTCGACGCCCTGCTGGCGGCCCACGACCCGAAGAAGATGGACAACATCACCTTCCGAGGACATCGCTTCGATTTCGGGCTCGCTTGGGTGCACTTCCCCGAAGGCCACGGCGGACTCGGGGTCCGTCCCGAACTCAACAAGATCGTCGAGGAACGACTTCGCAAGGCGGGCGCCCAGCCTCAGGACCCGTCCACGTTCTTCATCGCGCTGGCCGGCCCGACGATCGTGACCCACGGTTCCGACGAAGTGAAGAAGCGTTTCCTGCGGCCGATGTTCACCGGTGAGGAACGCTGGTGTCAGCTGTTCAGTGAGCCCGGTGCCGGATCGGACTTCGCCGGTCTCGGAACCCGCGCGGTGCGCGATGGTGACGAGTGGGTCGTGAACGGACAGAAGGTCTGGAACACGCTCGCTCACCTCGGCGACTGGGGAATGCTCGTCACCCGCACCGACCCCGACCAACCCAAGCACAAGGGGATGACGTACTTCGCCATCGACATGCACTCCCCCGGTGTGGAGGTTCGCCCGCTACGCCAGATCACCGGCGAGGCCGAATTCAACGAGGTCTACATGACCGACGCTCGCGTCCCGGACTCGCACCGCATCGGTGAGGTCGGCGAGGGCTGGCGCGTGGCCCTCACCACTCTCATGAACGAGCGCACGGCCATCGGTGGCGGCGGTGGCGGCACTGCTCGCCGACGAGGTCCGATCGACGAAGCCGTACGAATCTTCCGAGAGAACGGCCATGGCGTGGCCCACCGTGATCGACTCATGCAGTTGTGGTGCAAGAGCGAGGCGCTCCGACTCACCAACCTGCGGGCGTCACAGGCAGCCAAGGCCGGCAACCCCGGCCCGGAAGGTTCGATCGCCAAGTTGATGATGGCCGAGCTCAACAAGAAGATCACCGAGTTCTCGGTCGAACTACTGGGTGCGCACGGCATGGTCGACTTCGACTTCACCTTCCGACGTCCCGAGGACCTCTCCGTCGACGGCTCCGAGGGTGGTGTTCGTCATTCGTTCCTGCGGGCTCGTGCCAACTCGATCGAAGGCGGCACGAGTGAGATCATGCGCAACATCCTGGGCGAGCAAGTACTCGGCCTGCCGGGTGAACCCAGGGTCGACAAAGACCTGCCCTGGACGAAGGTGCCGCGCAACTAGTCGTGCTCGGGACGGCGACGTTCCTGTTTGCGAACCGAAGCCCGCTTCTTGGCGTCGAGCCGCCTGCGTACCGCGCCCTTGGTCGGTCGACTCGGCCGTCGTTCGGGGCTCGGAGGTGCAGCCGCTTCATCGATGATCGCGGCCAAACGTTGCCGACACAATTGTCGATTACGCCATTGACTCCGACTCTCCTGCGATGTCACGGTGATGACGTCGGGCAGTGAGACCACGAGACGTTCCAGAACGGCTGGGCGGCCACGAACATCGCTTCGATGAACGGTCAAGGTGGCCTTGGTGGCCACCTTGTTCACGTTCTGACCGCCGGCCCCACCGGCCCGAGCGAACGACCACTGCAAGGCCGTTGCCGGGACGGTGAGACCACGTTCGGTCACGAGGTCGTCGTCGGCTTGCACCGGATCATTCTGACCCGCTGCACACCAGACCGTTGTTGTATCCGTCGAGATATCCCGACAAGGTTCGGGCCAGGGACGCGTCACTCCCCTTCTTGCCGATCGGATATGCCGTTGTCGCCTTGCCGTCGAAGTCGTACTTGTCCAACAGGGCTTCGGCGTTCTCCACCGCTGTGATCACCGCCGAGGTGAAGCACGCGCCGGCACCGAGATTCAATTGCGCAGCCAGCAGGTTCCGGGCCAACTGTCGAAGCGGATCCGAAGCCATCACCTTGCCATTTCCGACCTTGCCGTCGATGGTGACCACCCGCATTTGCAGGATCTCGACGGCCTGTTCGGGAACGAGCCAGAACGACGGGAACGAATCGCTCATAATGTCGTCCCAACGGACTCCGCCACCGATCGATTGGTCGAGGACGTCATCGAGGAGCCAGAAACCGTTCTCCCAGCCACCGTTGGCGGCGGCCGTGAGGGCTTGATGACCCTTGCCGAGTTCGGTCCAGTTCTTCCAGTAGCCCGGTGAACGCGGGGCACCACCAGTCGGCGTCTGGTTGTCCACTTCGATGAGCATCGTCGCCTCGCTCGGGAACTCGAAGTCCGTACCTTCCCCGATGTCGACGCAGCGATTGCCGTAATCCTCCGATGGCGCATCGGGGTTGTACGCGACGACCGGTTCGTCATCGATCATCCAAACCGAGGTGTAGCCAACCGGCATCTCGTTCTCACAGACCGTGAAGGTCGCCGTGGGGTCGAGGGCGATGGCCCCCAGATCGAGAACTCCATCGCTGTCACCGCCGCTCGAGGAAGAACCGAGCACAGTGCCGCCGAAACCGTCCGGTCCAGCGTACAACGAGAACGTGAACTCGGTCGACGGATCGACTTCGCCATCGACGGTCTTGCGAACGTTCACCAGACCGGCACGACACTCGTAGTCGGTGCTGTCACTCGACGTTAGGGTCGGACCCTCGACGACCGTAAGAGTTGCCGTGTTGGAGTCCGAACCGTTGTACACACCGTCGGATCCGTAGTCCTCGGCGTCCGATGAGCAGGTGTGACCGGACCCGGCGCCAGTGAACTCCCAAGGACCATCGCCAGCTGTGAGGGTCTCGTCCAGACCGATCTGTTCATCGGTGAGATCAGCCGAACCACCGGTGGTCTCGGTCGTGAACTCGACGTCGGCGGTCGCCGTCACCTCGATGCCCTCACCGAAACCGATGGTCGCCGTGTTCAAAGTGGCCGAGTCGTCCTCGGGCTCGGCACTGTAGGTGCAGACGATCGTCGCATCGCCGGCCAGTGTCACGGTGGACTGATCACCCTCGGTCTCGCTGTCGCAATCGACTGCGGCGACGGTGCCGTCGTCGAGTTGGTCGGTCACCGACACCTCGACGGATGACTCCGAATTCGGATTGGTGACGGTGATCGTGCCGATCACCGAGAACGATTCGCCAACGAGGGTCGAATCGACGTTCACCGCCCAGTCCCAGTCGAGTGACTCACCGGGCACACCCGTTTGGGAGTCCGGATCGACCGACTTGTCCACACTCCACTCCCAGGATTGACCACGGGTACCGATGGCGGTCTTCTCCGCGGTGGGGACGTAACAGATCGCTTCGACCGTTGCTTCGTCGTACTGGCCCGTCTCGTGGATGTCGGCGCGGTTCACGATCTCGGTCGAGTACATGCCGTTCGTGTAGAGGGACAGATCCGTGGGGCAGGTGTACGTGCGGCTGTAGTCGAACTGCGCGAACTCGAACACTGTCCCGAGTTCGTCGTGCTCGGCGGTCTCCGACCACGGCCAGGTGTCCTGCACACTGACCGTGTCGTTCACCGAATCCGACGGCAGCCCGGTCACCAGAGTGGCCGTGGTCGAAGTGCTACTCACCTCGTCCGTGAGACTCGTGACGTCGACCGTGATGGTCTCGCCATCCGGATCGCTACCGGGCATGAACGAGATGTCGCAGGTGACTTCACTGTCGGGGGCCAAGGTGTACGACGGGCAGTCGACCGTCAGATCGTTTCCGGCTCCATCGAAGGTTCCGGCCACCGTGAAATCGACGGTCAAAGGACTCGGGTTCGCGATCTCCAACGTCCCATCCACGATCCAGTCGGCGTCCTCGTAGTAGTCCCAGGCCGCCGTCACGGTGTAGTCGTAACTGAGGTCCTGACCGGCGAACCCGGTGCGACTCGCTGGGGTCACTTCCTTGTCGAGCGTCCAGTAGTAGTACCGCGCGTAACCCACATGAGGGTTCAAGACCGCGTTGAGGTCGTAGTTGTGGCAGAACGTCACATGACTCAGACCGTACGGCTGGCCCGTTTCGGGGTTGACCGGAGCATGCAAGTCGGTGTCACTCATCTGCTCGGGGAAGTAGACGAAAGCATTCGAATCCGGACCACCCTTGACGATCACGGCCTGGATGTCGAGGCTCGCCGACCAGTCGAAGTACCCACCCGATACGTCGGACAGCGTGACGAAGTTGTACGGATCTTCGGGTTGACCACCTTGCAGAATCGCATCCGAGCTCGTGAAGTAATAGGTGCCATCGGCGACCGGCTCGACCTTCACACCGAAATCGCGGGTGACGCTCGGAAAATTGATCTCGTCGGCATTCAGTTCGGCGCAGGTGACGTTGCCGCTCAACATGATCGGCTCCACTCCACCCCCTGACGGGTCCCCGGGCGTCTCGGTGGATGGAGATGCCGAAACCGGACTGGACACCGCAACTGCTGCCGCGAAGAACAGTGTCGCCAGCCCTCCCATCCATCTGCTTGTGACTCTTCGTTTCATCTGAAACCTTTCGTGGTCGTCCCGCCACGAACTTGGTTAGTTCAGACTTTCGAGCCAATCATCCGCCTTATGTCATTACGAGAAGGGTGGAAAATGAGAATCACCGCCGATCGCTCGGCGGTGATTCTGAAGTGATTGGTCGAACTATGAAGTGATCAGGAACAGCCGCTGGTGCTTCCGCAGGACGGACACGCATGGCACGAGCCAGCACGCATCATCTGCACACCGCACTGCATGCACATCGGGGCATCCGAGTGCTTGTTTCCGGGACGACCGATCTCGCCGGAGTGATCGCTGATCGGAGCCGGC
>JBEGQB010000116.1:0-6327 GCA_041181165.1 Actinomycetota bacterium | reverse complement strand
GACCGACGGCCTTCGTCGAGTGAACGTGGGTTCCACCATCGGCTTGTTTGTCGAGCCCGACGATGTCGACGACCCGAATCTCGCTCACCGCTTCGGGGATGAGGGACACCTTGGTCCTGATGAGATCCGCATCCATGAGCGCAGTGTCTCGGGGCAGGAATTCCACCGTGACCGGGCGATCGGCCGCAATCTCGGCATTGACGAGTTCTTCGATACGCGCCGCGAAACCCTCGGGCACGGGATCGAACTCGAAATCCATCCGGGCGCTCAGGGGCTCCATGTTCCCACCCGTGACCGGCACACGCCACTCGTTCCAGATCACACCGCACAGGATGTGCATGGCGGTGTGCGTCCGCATCAACTGGTGACGGCGCTCGGGTTCCACCACCCCAACGACGTTCGACCCAACCGTGGGGATCGAGCCGTCGAGTTCGTGCCACGCCCACTGGTGACGTCCGTCCGGTGACGTACCTTTACGAACGTTCACCACTGTGACTCCATCAATCGTTCCGATGTCGTGCGGTTGCCCTCCGCCAGTCGGATAGAACGCCGTGCGATCGAGGGCAATGGACGAACCGTCCACGGCGACGACTCGGGCTTCGAACTGCAAACAGTCGACATCGCGCAGATAGATCAGATCGGTGTCGGCGGCGAATTCGCTCATGCCACAGTGTGCCCGACCCCGACGACCAGTCGCCACCCTCGGTCCGACGTAATCTCGTAAGGAATGGCTCGGCGACACCGAACTTCGCGACATGTCCTCGTCGTACTCGTCGGACTCGTCTTCGCGTCATGTGGATCGAACTCGACCAATCGGACGCCGGATACCGAAGTCCGGTCCACGACGACGCGCCCCACCCGACCAACTGACTCGACCTTGCGAATCGGTCTGCTCGTGCCCCGTTCGGGATCAGGGTCGACTCTGGGCGAACCGCTGGTTGCCAAGGCCCAAGACGCGGTCGACGAGATCAACCGCGTCAATCAAGGGCGTCTCGAGATCGAATTGGTCGTGCGAGACGAAGGTCCCGACACCGCCACCGCTCGAGTCGCCGTCGACCAGTTCCTCACCGAAGACATGGTCGACGCCATCGTTGGCCCTTTGTCATCGTCGGTGGCCCTCGGCGTACTTCCGACTCTGATCGCCAACCGCATCGGGGTCTGCTCGCCGGCGGCGACAACCGCATCACTGACGAACTTTCCCGACGACGGGCTCTTCGTCCGGACCACCCCATCCGACGCGATGATCGCTCTCGCCATGGCGCAGGTGGTGGCCCAGACCGGTGTGAACTCGACCGTTCTCACTTATCCCGACGATCCATTCGGTCGAGACGTTGCCGTGGAAGTCAGACGCGCGCTCGTTCAGCAGTCAATCGAGATCGCCGACGAACAGCCGTACAGCACGACCGATGACGACTATTCGGACGACGTGGAAGCCTTCGTCTCGACCGGGACGCGAGTGATCACCATGATCGGTGATCAAGAGAGCGGTTCCCGACTCCTCGGGGCCATCCTGGCCAACGGTTTCGAAACCGACGTCGTGGTCAATGACGCGCTGGCCGGCGCCGACTTGAGCAGCGATCCGAACCTCTCGAGCCCGACCCGGTCTCGAATCACGGGCATCGCGATCGACGCCGCCAACACTCCCTTCGCAACTGCGACCATCGACTGCATCAACCTCCTCGCGCTCAGTGCGTCGCAAGCCGGGAGCGACCGAGCCGATGACTTCATGCCGCTCATGATCCCGACGAGCCGTGGCGGCTCGGCCTGCGATGAATTCGCCGCCTGCCTCACTCTCATCGACGACGGTCTGAACGTCGACTACAACGGATCATCCGGACTGCTGACGCTCACCGCCAACGGGGATCCCGGGGTCGCCACCTTCGTCACCTTCGGTTTCGGAGATGACGGCAAGGCCGTCTATCGAGCCCCGATCGGCGTGATCAGCGCGCCGTGATCAGAGGAGTTGCGCGAGTTCGGCAACATCGGTGACCGAACCCACGTAGAAATCGCCGAACTCGGCATAAACGGCAGACGCCTCGTCGAAGCGCATGGTGTAGACGACTTCTTTCAGATCGTCCGGACGATTCGCGAACAGGGTCACACCCCACTCGAAGTCGTCGATACCGGTCGAGCCGGTCACCACCTGAACGACCCGACCAGCGAACTTTCGGCCGCTCGTACCGTGCTCGTGCATGAGTTCCTTGCGGCGGTCATAGGGAAGAGTGAACCAATTCGAGCCATCTCCACGGCGCTTGCTCATCGGGTAGAAGCAGAAGGCTGGCTTGCCTTCGGGTGGCAGCTGCGGATACAGCCGCGGCTGGAGCATCGCTTCGGGCATGCCCTGCGCGTACTCGCTGACTTCCGTGAGCGACACATACGAATCGACCACTTCGAGACCCGCATTGTGAACAGCCGTCTGGAACCGGCGAAGTTGACGCCAGTCCTTGGCCAGCGCCATGAGCGCCGCATCGGCCTTGTGGCCGAGCATCGAGACACAAACGACTTGGGTGCCGTCGGCCTCGGCCTGCTTCACGGCTTCGATGAGCGACTCGGCGTCGTAGCCCGGTCGGGGCTTCACGAACAAGTGCACGACAGCGAGTCCGATGCTCGGCGACACCTCACCAGAGGCCGTGCCGGGCGGTGTTTCGGTGCTCTCGCTCATGCCCGAAACCCTACCCAGATGCGATACTGAAGGCCTTGTCGTCTCGTCGGTCAGCGCTCGACTCCCGTCACTTCTGGCAGCGGTCCCTCGTGGGCCTGATCGGCTGCGCCCTCATCGTGTCGGCATGTGGCGAATCGGCTCACCGTTACATCGCCAACACCGACGAGAAGGTGTACATGAAGGTTCCTCGCCACTGGAACGAACTCGACTTCACGACATCCGATCCGGATCGCCTCGAAGGACTCACGTCGCAGGCCACGGTCGTTTGGCGAGCCGGCTCCACACCGGCCGTGGATCCCGAACCGGATCAGGTCAGTTCCGAAGAGCCACTCGCCTTCACCGCGGTCTACGAACTCTCCGGTCAGCTGAACCAACAGATGTCGGCATCACTCGCTCGACTCGCTGCGTCCCCCACCGGCTTCGACCCCGTGCTGCCCTCGGACGACAGCGAGAGCGCGCAAGTCGAAGTCCTCACCTACGAACCACTCGGATTCGAAGGCATAAACGGAACACGCATCGTGTTTCGCGTCCGGGACACCGGAACCGATCCGTGGCGGGCCGTCTACGACGTCAGCGCGGCCTACGACTCGAAGAAGTTCCGGCTGTACGTCCTCCAGGTCGGCTGTAGTGCCTCCTGCTACGAACTCAACAAGTCGACAATCTCCGCAGTAGCGGACTCATGGCTGGTGAAAACGTGACCGACATCGTCCCTGACAACAATCTGCCCGAGGTCGTGAACGTCCCCGTTCTCGAACAACCGCCCGAAAAACGCCGTCGGATGTTCTTCTTCGACCGCATCAAAGTCTTCATCATCCTTGCCATCTACGTCGTGATCACCGCGTCGTATGAACAGAGCCAAATCCCCCTCATGTCGTGGGGTGAGGCGTTCCGCGATCAATCACGAGCGAAGTGGTGGGTCTGGATCGTGGCCGGGCTCGAACTCGTTCGCCAGATCCACATCCTGATCAGCGAGAGATCGGCGAGCTGGAACACATGGTGGCAACGAAACGTCTGGGACGCATGGGAACGCCTGATGCAGCGCGTCAAGCCCTACACGCGTTTTCGTCTCAACCGCTTGGTCAAGCGGCTCATCTTCGTCGCCATTCTCGGTTTCGTCCTGTCCTGGAAATGGAGCCTGCCGTTCTTCCAAGCACTGGCCGAGGCACCGAGCCGCTGGTTCAACATCTTGTTCGTCGAACGTAACGTCGGAACGCCACTCGCGATCTCGATCCTGCTGTCGGTCACGTTCAGCGCGTTCTATCTGATCTTCTTCTATGGAATCTTCTTCATCGGTGGTATCGAAACCTTCAAGCCCGGTGAAATCAAGACCCGCTTCACGAACATCTGGGGACAGGACCACGTCGTCAACCGCGTGAAGGAGAACCTCGACTTCCTCGAAAAACCACAGGACATCGAGTCCAAGGGTGGCTATGTGCCGAGCGGCATCCTTCTCTGGGGGCCACCGGGTACCGGCAAGACCCTCATGGCCGAAGCCGCCGCCGGTGAAACCGAGCGCCCGTACGTGTTCGTCGATCCACAGGCCTTCGTGCAAACGTTCCTCGGTGTCGCCCCGATGAAGATGAAGTGGCTGTATCGGCGCTTGCGCAAACTCGCACTTCGTTACGGCGGAGTCGTCGTGTTCTTCGACGAGGCCGACGTGCTCGGTAGCCGAGGTCAGATCAGCGGGCAATTCGACAACGCCGAGAATCTCGCCCGAGAGCAGGTCGACCACCTCCATTGGCTGTCACCGGCCAGTCAGCACCTCATCCTCGACCAACTACGGGCCGACACCGGTCGGGCAACCGATCAGAACAGTCAGCCAGCGCCGCGGCGCACTCTGCGTGAACGCATCATGGTCACGGGCATGGGTGGTGGCGGAATGGGAACTCTCCAGGCGCTGCTCACCGAGATGAACGGACTCAACAAACCGCGCGGTTTCTTCTCGCGCCGCCTGCGTCAGTTCCTCAACATGCCGGCCAAGAAGCCACCGAAGTACCGCATCCTCCACATCTTCGCCACCAACCTCCCGAGTGCACTCGATGCCGCACTTCTCCGTCCGGGCCGAATCGACCGCATCTACAAGGTCGGTTACCCGATGAAGGAAGGCCGCAAGAAGACCTACGAGGGTTACTTCGCCAAGGTGAAGCACACGCTCACCGCCGACGACATCGAGCGTCTGGCCGTGATGACTCCGTATTCCACCGGTGCTTCGATCAAGGATCTCGTCAACGAGGCTCTACTCGTTGCACTCCGTGAAGGACGCGAGATCGTCACCTGGAACGATGTCATCCGAGCGCGCTATCTCCGCAAGGTCGGTGAGCACGAACACGTCGACTACATCGAGCGTGAGCGTCATGCCATCGCTCTCCACGAGGCATCGCATGCCGTCGCCGCCTACCTACGCCGCAAGGACCTCGTGATCGACTTCGTGAGCATCGAACCAGGCGGTAGCTACCTCGGTGTCGTCTCGAGCACCTACGACGACGAAACCTTCCTCCGTTGGCGGAGCACGTTCGAAGTCGACATCCTCGTGTCACTCGCATCGCTCGCGGGTGAACGTCTCTTCTTCAGTGGCGACTCCTCGGCCGGTGTGAGTGGCGACCTCCGCAACGCCACCACCGTCTCCACCTGGATGGAAGCGATGTGGGGTATGGGCTCGACGATCTCGTCGGCTCCCGCGCTCATCCAGACGATCGGGGCCGGCTTTCCGGCAGCGACCGGAACCAACATCGATCGCGAAGCCGCCAACTTGTCGAGTCGGATCGAGAGCCGTCTGAGTCGGATCTACGACCAAGCCCGTGATCTCCTGTCCGAACAGCGCACGATGGTTCTGGCCGTGGCCCATGCGCTCGAAACGCACAAGACCATCAGTGGTGAGGACGTCGCCGCCATCCTCGAGAACTCCGTCGGGCCCAAGGTGGACGGTCGTGTGTATCACCAGCCCGGCTTCGCCGAGATCGCCGAGCAGTATCACGTGGCCGCACTCGAAGCTCACCAGCAGGTGGACGACGTTGCGGCACCGTTACCGGTCCTACCGCCAGTCGTCTGATCAGCCCGGGCTGTATCGCACGGCCTGATCACCACGAGCAAAGCCGTACAACGTGATGCCGGCGCGCTTCGCGGTCTGAACCGCGAGCGCCGTGGGTGCGCTCACCGACACCACGGTCCCGAATCCGGCCGCCCAGGCCTTCTGCACCATCTCGAAACTCGCGCGACCGGAGACGAAAAGGCCGAGTTCGTGAGCGGGAAGTCTGTTCTCGAGCAACAGGCTGCCGACCACTTTGTCGACGGCATTGTGCCGGCCGACGTCCTCCCTCACCAACATGATCTCTCCATTCGGGCCGAAGGCGGCGGCGGCATGCACCGCGCCGGTCTGGGTGAAGAGTCCTTGCACGGCCTGCACCGAATCGGGAATCGCCAACACGATGTCTCGCTCGATGCGCACCACGCGTGAGAGATCGAGAGGTGTCAGCCGATCGGTGAGTTCGTCGAGTGTTTGGGATCCGCAGATTCCACAACTCGACGAAGTGGTGCCGAGCCGAGGAATCGGGGCTGGAGCACGACCACCCGTCTCGACCGTGACCACGTTGAAGTTGCTGTCGACGGCCGAACCGTTCGCGCAATATCGCACTCCGGTCACTGCCTGACCAGCCAGCAGGCCCTCG
>JBEGQB010000115.1:0-6340 GCA_041181165.1 Actinomycetota bacterium | reverse complement strand
CCTCTTGTTCATGGCACTGTCGTCGGTGGCGGTGTACGGCATCATGCTCGCCGGTTGGTCGAGCGGTTCGAAGTACCCACTGCTCGGTTCGGTGCGCGCGTCGGCCCAGATGGTCTCCTACGAAGCCGCCCTCGGACTCAGCATCGCAACGGTCCTTCTATTGGCCGGCACTTTGTCGACGAGCGGGATCGTCGCCAATCAGAGCGGCTTCGCGAATTGGCACGTCGTTTCGACCGGTGTCGTTCCGTTCGTCATCTTCCTTTTGGCCGCCACCGCCGAGATGAATCGTCCGCCCTTCGATCTCGTCGAAGCCGAACAGGAACTCGTCGGCGGATTCAACACGGAGTACTCGAGCATTCGTTTCGGTTTGTTCTTCCTCGCCGAGTTCATGAACACCGTGACCATGAGCGGAATCATCGTCACCCTTTTCTGGGGCGGCCCGCAGGGTCTGTTCGACATTCCGGTGATCCCCGGTGCGATCGAAGGAACCATCTGGTTCATCGCCAAGGTTCTCGTCTTCCTCTACGTCTACGTCTGGTTCCGAGCCACCCTGCCCCGGTATCGCTACGACCAACTGATGGATCTCGGTTGGAAGGTTCTGATCCCGGCATCGCTCGGTTGGTTCATGCTCATGGCCGTTCTGCGATTGGCCCGTGACGAGGATTGGAATCGGGCGGTCGTCGCCGTGGCGGCGGCAGTGGTGATCGTTCTGTGCGCAGTGCTCATTTCGTTGGCGATGAAAGTCAGCCGTGCCAATCGCGAGCGAGAGGGGGCGATGTTCTGATGGGTTACCTCGGTGGATTCCTCGTGACGCTTCGTCAGGTCGGCAAACGCAATCGCGTGACTCGGCAGTACTCGGGTGGTCGAGAGATCAAGAAGGGCAAGCCGCTCCGCGACGAGAAGGCCGACAAGCCGGAGCGTCTCCATGGACGTCACGTTCTCAATCGGTACGAGGACGGAATGGAGAAGTGCATCGGTTGCGAACTCTGCGCCGGTGTGTGCCCGGCCAAGTGCATCTACGTCCGTGGCGCCGACAACGACCCCGACAACCCGACCTCGCCGGGCGAACGGTTCGGTTTCGTCTACGAGATCAACTACCTGCGATGCATCCACTGCGACCTCTGCGTGGAGGCGTGTCCGACCGAGGCCATCACCGAGACCAAGCTCTTCGAGTTCTCCTTCACGAATCGTCGCGATGCGATCTACACCAAGTCCGAACTCGTTGTCGGTGACGATGGCAAACCGAAGCAGATGCCTTGGGAGGACTGGCGGGAGGGCGAAGACCTCATGACCTCGGGTTGGGTTCGGGCCACCGCGCCTTCGGGTGACGCGACCTTCGAGGGCGTCGTCGGTTGGAGTGGTGAACTCGGCTACGGCGTGCGTGCACCCGAACCGGCGCAGGACGAGCGCGACAAGGGTGGTCACTGATGGAACTCGTCGTCTTCGTGTTGGCGGCGGCCATGGTGCTCGTCGGTGCACTCGGAGTGATCCTTCGCAGCAATCCAGTGCACGCCGCTCTGAGCCTGGTGCTCACCCTCTTTGGCATCGCAGTGATGTTCGTGGCCGAGGAGGCGCACTTCCTCGCCGCCGTACAGGTGATCGTGTATGCCGGGGCGATCGTGGTTCTCTTCCTCTTCGTGATCATGCTCCTCGGTGTCGATCGCTCGGAGAACATCCGTATCGAACCGTTCAAGGTGCAGCGACCCCTCGCCGCCATCGTGGGAGTCGGCGTGATCGGTCTCGTCGTGGCGTCGATCGTCGCGTCTCGCGATGCCATCGGAGGCGGTGGCAACCTCGACACTCCGACGTCGACCGGTGATGGTGACTCCAACATCAGGCAGATCGCCGAGAGTGTGTTCGGCGATTACGTGGTGGCCTTCGAGGTCACCTCGATCCTCCTCGTCGTCGCCGTGGTCGGCACGGTCATGCTGACTCGACGCGTGAAGAGCGGGAAGGACAAGTCATGAGCCTTCTTGCTGCCGCCACCCCGACCTCCACGTGGTATCTCGTCCTGGCGGCGTTCCTCTTCGGCATCGGTGCCGTCGGGGTTCTGGTGCGCCGCAACCCCCTCGTGATGTTCATGTGCATCGAACTGATGCTGAACGCGGTCAACCTCTCGTTCGTCGCCCTCGCCAAGCGACTCGGCGACATCGGCGGTCAGACCACCGTGTTCTTCGTGATGGTCGTGGCCGCGGCCGAAGTCGTGGTCGGTCTCGGAATCATCGTGTCCATCATGCGTAGGCGCCCGGGCGCAACCGCCGACGACATCACGGCTTTGAAGGGCTGACCCATGCTCGATGTGATCTGGCTGATTCCCGCCTTGCCGCTGGCCGGCTTTCTCCTCATCCTGCTCTTCGGGCGTCGTCTCGGCGAGCCCAAGGCCGGTGTACTCGCGGCCACCATGGTGGGCGGCGCCTTCCTCGTGACGGCTGGCGCGTTCTTCGATCTTCTCTCCAAGTCCGCCGAGGAACGTCATCACGTGGAGACGGTGTTCTCCTGGATGCCGATCGGTTCGTTGAAAGTCGACCTCGCGTTCCTCGCCGATCCGTTGAGCATCACGATGGCCCTCTTCGTCACCGGCATCGGCACGCTGATCCACCTCTATGCGATCGGGTACATGCACGGCGATCCCAAGTTTTCGAAGTTCTTCCTGTACCTGAACCTGTTCGTCTTCTCGATGCTGATGCTGGTTCTCGGTGAGAACCTGCTCGTGACCTTCCTCGGATGGGAAGGAGTCGGTACGTGCTCGTACTTCCTGATCTCGTTCTGGCACACCCGCGAAAGCGCGGCCACGGCCGGCAAGAAAGCCTTCGTCACCAACCGAGTCGGTGACTGGGGTGTGATGATGGGGATGTTCCTGGCCTTCGGTGCTGCTGGCACCTTGAGTTACGCGGGCATCAACCATGCAGCCGAGTCCGGTTCGATTTCGGGTGTCACGGCGACGGCGATAGCGCTCATGCTCTTCGTCGGAGCCTGCGGCAAGAGCGCTCAGTTGCCGCTCTACATCTGGTTGCCCGACGCGATGGAAGGTCCGACGCCGGTCTCGGCCCTCATCCACGCCGCGACCATGGTGACCGCTGGTGTCTTCCTCATGACCCGAATGAATCCGGTGCTGGCGGTCGCCTACGACTGGGCCCCGACGATCATTGCCGTCGTCGGAGTGGCCACCGCTCTGTTCGCCGCCACCATCGCCGTCGCCCAGAACGACATCAAGAAGGTCCTCGCGTACTCGACGGTCAGCCAACTCGGCTTCATGTTCCTCGCCGTCGGGTCGGGGGCGTACATCGCAGCGATCTTCCACATGGTCACCCACGCGTTCTTCAAGGCACTGTTGTTCCTCGGATCGGGTTCGGTCATCCACGGCATGCATCACGAGCAGGACATGCGCAAGATGGGCGCCTTGCGCGTCGCCATGCCGATCACGGCCTTCACGTTCATCATCGGTTGGCTGGCCATTGCCGGAGTCCCGCCGTTCGCCGGCTTCTGGAGCAAGGACGAAATCCTGCTCTACGCCTTCGCCAAGAGCCCGATCCTCTACGTGATCGGAATGATCACTGCCCTTCTCACCGCGTATTACATGACCCGTCAGGTGATCATGGTCTTCTTCGGCGAGGCCAAGTGGAACGACCACAGCGAAGAGCACGGCGCTCATGGAGACTTCAAGCCGCACGAGAGTCCGGCGATCATGTTGTTGCCGCTGGTGGTTCTGGCCGGTCTTTCGGTCGTGGGTGGAGTGCTTCAGTTGCCCTTCTCGAAAGATCTGCATTTCCTCGAGAAGTGGCTCGAGCCCGTGGTCGAGTTCGGTGAAGCCGACATCCATCATTCGTGGGCCTACGAGAACAAGTACGTATTGCTCGGCATAGCGATCGTCGTTGCGCTGACGGGAATCGCCGCGTCCGTCGCCGTGTACTCGAAGAAGCGACTTCCCGTCATCGAGCCGAACCTTCTCGCCAATGGCTGGTTCTACGACTCGTCGATCGCCCGCTTCATGGGCGGTCCTGGCCGTCGCGCGTTCGATGGGGTCAGCTGGGCCGATCGCACGATCGTCGACGGCGCCGTGAACGGAGTCGGCAAAGTCGTCGGCTCGCTCGGTCAGGTCACCAGGCGGGCGCAGACAGGTGCAGTGCGTACGTATGCAGCGGCCATCGGCGTCGGTGTCGTCGGTCTGCTCGTGTGGTTCTTCCTTCGTGGGGTGGTTCTCTGATGTCGCTGATCGCCGTCGAATCCCACGCTGCGCTCGAGTTCCCGGTCCTGACCGCGCTCGTGCTCGTCCCACTGATCGGATCGATCCTCACCGCGGTGTCGTCACGTCGGCGCCCGGAGTACACGAAGTTGATCGCCCTCGTCTCGTCGGTGATCACTGGTGGCTTCGGACTCTGGATGCTGGCGTCGTTCAAGACCGGCGAAGCCGGCTTCCAGTTCGCCTCCAAGCACCAGTGGATCGAATCGTGGGGGATCGGTTGGCATCTCGGTGTCGACGGCATTTCGCTCTTCCTCGTCGTGCTGACCGGTGTGTTGTTCCCGCTCGTGATCATCGGCTGCGATCCGCACCACGACGAGAAGCCGTACCTCGCTTGGCTGTTGTTGCTCGAGGCCGGCGTCATGGGGTCGTTCCTCAGCCTCGATCTCGTCCTCTTCTTCTTGTTCTTCGAGATCGTGCTCGTCCCGATGTACTTCCTGATCGGCGGTTGGGGCTACGACCAACGCGTGTACGCGGCGACCAAGTTCTTCCTGTACACGATGGTCGGCTCGGCTCTGATGCTCGTCGGCATCGTCACGACGGCCATGCTCGCTCGCCACGACATCGGTCGAGTCACCTTCGATCTGGTCGAGATCGCCGAACAAGGAAACTTCGCCGCCAGCACCGGACGCTGGTTGTTCTTCGCCTTCGCCATCGCCTTCGCGGTGAAGGTGCCACTCTTCCCGCTGCACACATGGCTGCCCGACGCCCACACTCAGGCGCCCACGGCCGGCTCGGTGATCCTCGCCGGAGTTCTGTTGAAACTCGGCACTTATGGCTTGTTGCGTTTCGGCGTGTATCTCTTCCCCGAAGCCGCCGTTTGGAGCCGAAGTCTGTTCCTCACCCTCGCGGTGGTCGGCATTCTTTGGGGGGCCATCGCCGCCACGATGCAGACCGACCTGAAGCGCTTGGTCGCCTACTCCTCGGTGGCCCACTTGGGCTTCATCGTCCTGGGTACCTTTGCTTTCACACGCGAGGCCGTTGGCGGCGGTGTCATGCAGATGATCAACCACGGAGTCTCGACCGGCGCACTCTTCTTGCTCGTCGGCATGATCTACGAGCGTCGTCATACGCGTCAGATCTCCGAACTACGTGGTCTACAGAAGGTCGCGCCGATTTTCGCGGCAGCGTTCACGGTCGTGATGCTCTCGAGCATCGGCGTGCCCGGACTCAACGGGTTCGTCGGCGAATTCCTCGTGCTCATCGGATCGTTCGCCACCGCGAGATGGTGGGTGGTGGTCGGAGCGACCGGAGTCATCCTGGCCGCGCTGTATCTGCTGTGGGCCTACCAGCGCGTGTTCCACGGCGAGCCCGATGAGGCGAACTCCTCGTTCCGTGAACTCCGCCTCCGCGAAGCCATGGTCCTTCTGCCGTTCATCGGGCTGATCGTGTTCTGCGGCGTGTATCCCAAGCCGATGCTCGACCGGATCGATCCGAGTGTGAAAGTTCTGCTCGAGCGGGTCGAGGCCGAGTCCGGTTTCTCGGCTCCCGAACCCGTCGTCCTCCACGAAACCGAGGGAGAGGGCTGATGCCGACCGTTCAGTATCCCTCGATCGATTGGTTGGCGATCACGCCGCTGATCATCCTTCTCGGCGGCATGCTGCTGACTCTCGTCGTGGCTTCGTTGACGCCTTCGTGGCGACGCGGAACCTATGCAATGGCCACGGCCGTCCTGACCATTCCCACCGTGATCGTCGAGATGGTCCTTTGGAACCGTGTCGGACACGAGGGTCCGGTGGCGATCATCAACGACGCGCTGGCCATCGATCGCTTCGCCATCCTGGTGTGGATCGCCATCGCCATCGCGGTTGCTCTGGTCTCGATGTCGACCTCCGACTACTTGCGCCGTGAGGACCTCGACGGGCCCGAGACCTACGCGATGTACGTCTGTGCGGCACTCGGCGGGATGATCATGGCCTCGGCCAACGACCTGATCGTCCTGTTCCTCGGTCTCGAGACACTCTCGATCGCGCTGTACGTGCTCGCGGCCAGCCACCGACGCCGAGTGGAGAGCCAGGAGAGCGGCCTCAAGTACTTCGTCCTCGGTGGTTTCGCGTCGGCCTTCTTCCTCTATGGAATCGCGCTCCTGTACGGCGCGTC
>JBEGQB010000114.1:0-6364 GCA_041181165.1 Actinomycetota bacterium | reverse complement strand
CTCGCTTACGTTCCCCAACTCGAAACCGTCGACTGGAACTTCCCGGTGACCGTTCGTGAAGTGGTGGCCATGAGTCGTCCGTCGCGCTCGTGGTGGCCGCGCACCACCCAAGATGAGTTGAATGAGATCGAGTCGACCCTCGAACGTCTGGGTCTGGAAGGTCTGGGTTCCCGGCACATTCGCGAACTCTCGGGCGGGCAGCAACAGCGCGTGTTCCTTGCCCGAGCCCTGCTCCAGAAACCCGATCTCCTCGTCCTGGACGAGCCGACGGCCGGCGTCGACGTGCAGACTCGCCACGAAGTACTGCACGTACTGGCGGATCTCAATGAAGCTCCGCCAAGGGGACAGGGCATTGCCATCGTCCTCACCACGCACGACCTGAACGGTCTCGCTGCGCACTTGCCGCGGCTCGTCTGCTTCAACCGGACCGTCGTGGCCGATGGTGCGCCGATCGACGTCCTGCGCCCGTACTTCCTCGAGCGAACGTATGGTGCGCCCATGGAGGTCCTCCACCACGGAGGGATGCCGGTCGTGGTCGAGCACGGCGGTGACGACATCCGTGAACGTCTGAGTCGTCGCGGCGCCTGAGCATGGTCGTTTCGTTCGACGCGCTCGAACCGTTCCAGTACGAGTTCTTCAGGAATGGTCTGGTTATCGCCACTCTCGCGGGTTTGCTGTGTGGGTTGATCGGTGTGTTCGTCGTTCTGCGCAACATGAGCTACATCGGACACGGTCTGAGTCACGCGGTCTTCGGTGGAGCGGCTCTGGCCGCCGTCCTCGAACTCAACTACTTCATCGGGGCCGGCTTGTGGGGACTTCTGTCGGGTTTGATGATCGGACGAGTGGCACGCAAGAGGATCATCGGAGCCGACGCGGCGATCGGAGTGATCACCACGGCCAGCTTCGCCATGGGACTCGCGTTGCAAGCCCGATTCGGCCAGGCTCAGAGAAGTATCGATGCCGTCCTGTTCGGCAACGTTCTCGGTGTCTTCACGAGTGACATCCTCGCGGTGGCCGGCGTCGGTCTGGTGAGCATCGTCACGGTGGTGGTTCTGTATCGCCGACTCTTGTTCACGACCTTCGATCCAGAGGTGGCCGGCGTGACGGGCGTGAACGTCCCGATGATGGAAGCCGTGCTGATGGTTCTGCTGTCGGCCACCATCCTCGTCACGGTCCGGGTGATCGGAGTCCTTTTGATCTCGGCGTTGTTGGTGCTGCCGGCCGTCACTGCTCGCCTCATGACCAATTCGTTCGGGCGGATGCTGTGGCTCTCACCCGTTCTCGGCGCGCTCTTCGGTGTGTTCGGAATGTATGCGAGTTGGTACGCCGATGTTCCGAGTGGTGCTGTGATCATCCTCGTCGGGACTGCTGTTTTCATCGTGGTGTACACGATGGTCGGTGTGCGACGCAGAGCGAGAGTGGCCGGACTCGATCATCACTCCGGTCCTGCTCTGTCGATCAACTGACGCCCTCGCCGGACCCGCGAGGACCGCTGCGGCGTCAGACCCAAACGGGGCCATCGGGTGTGTCGCGAACTTCGATACCAATGGCCGTCAGGCGATCACGAATGAGATCCGAGAGGTCGTATCGCTTGTCGGCGCGGACCGCCGAGCGCAACTCGATGAGCACCGACATCACTGGTTCGAGTGCTACCCGTGGATCGGCCAGTCCCTGAACCGCGGCTTCACCGAGTCGTACGATCATCGAGCGCAGAGCGGCGTGGGCGCGGTCCATGGCGTCGCTCTGCAAAGTGTCGGCCGACCACGAGCGGATGGCGTCCTCCAGTTCCAGGGCGGCGCGCACCGCTTCGGCCGAATCGCCACGGGCGATCGAGTCGTTGAACTTCTGCTCGGCCACGACGATGTCGTCGACGAGCGACGAAGCCACGGTCTCGGGCTCCTTCACCGCGGGAGTGCTTATGGCCATGACCTTGCCGCCTGATGGGTTGCGAAGAGCGTCGAGAGGCACGACGGTTCCCGACGCATGGGTCGTGGACCGACCTCGTTTGCGGACCGTGATCGTTCCGTTGCCGATCACCGTTGCGGTGTCGGCATCGACATCGATCACCACGCCGGTGTGTTCATCGATGCCGATCACGTGGGCAGAGTCGGGCAGTTCGGCTTCGAGAGCAGCGAGACGACGTTCGCCCAGATAGCAGAAGCGGGTGTCGTGGTGTCCGCCCTCGGCGTTGTCGTAGTGGGGAATGACCGCCACCTCGAGTCCGACCTCGGCGAGGACATCGAGTCCCTCGAGCCAATAAGGATCCTGGCCGACCTTGTAGACCTCGTACACCGGCACGCAGTAACGACCAAGAGTGAGGGCAGCCGCCGACGCGAACGTGACTGCTCCTCCGTTGCGCAACTTCGAACGTACGACGTCGGGGACCGGGGTCGACTCCCATTGGCGAAGGGCGTATGTCGGGCTGCCAGGACCAGCGAACAGGTAGTCGGCTTGCCGGATCATCGAGAGCCCGCGTTCGACCTCGACGGTGTCGGCCCCTTTGATCCGCGTGAGTCCGGCTATCTCGATCGGGTGGCCGACGCTCTGTCGGAAGTACTCGACGGCCCTGGCCGCCAGTTCGGGAGCATTCTCCTGGAAGCCGTACGGCGTGTCGAGCACGACGGCCTTGGCGCCTTTGCGAAGCCGAGCGATGAGTTCGCGGTGGTGCTTCATCATGGTGGGGGCCGTCTCGCCCGAACCCATGATCGTGAGAAGTCGTGGGAGCGAGGTCATGCGAGAAATCCATTCTTCATGTTCGAGACGAGCACCTCGGCGAATCGCTCGGGGTGCTGGGCGTGCAGATCGTGGTGGGCGGGTCGGAACCAGTGAGCGCGTCCGGACCTGAGCAGTCGGAGCGCGTTCTCGACGGCGTTCTCCTTGTTGCGGGTCCAGGCGACATCTCCGGAGTCGGCCGGTACGAACAACACCGGACGTTCGATGTGCTCGAACATCTCGCTCGGACGATGGAGCCAGAGCTCGCGCAGGATCGCCATGTGGCGCTCGATCGTCAGCCACGGGCGAATGGTTCCATCGGCCGCGATGTCGAAGTTCGACAGCGCCCCGATGATCCCGGACTCCGGCCAGTCTGCGTTCATCGAACGCATCGCTGCCTCCATGCGAGCGGCACGGGTTCCGATCAGATTGGGCGGACGAAGTGCGGTCGCGCAGTCGTCCCACTCGGGGAAGGTTCGACCGAGTTCGATCATCCCGCCGTCGACCGCCACGGCACCGACGACTCGTTCGGGATGATCGTGTGCGGCATGGACGACGACGTTGCCGCCCCACGACTGGCCGACGAAGATCGCGCGCTCGATGTTCATGGTCGTCAGCAGGCCGACGAGATCGTCGACCACCGTCGCGAAGTCGTACCCGTCGTCCGGTTTGTCGGAACGACCGTGTCCTCGGAGATCGACGGCGATCGAACGTATCCCTTGCCGGGCGAGGCACTGCCCGACTCCATCCCACATGCGCGCGTTCGAGGCGAGTCCGTGGATCAGGAGCACCGGTGGCAGGGTGGTGTCGGCCAATTCGGGTGAACGCTCGATCGTTCGTAGACGCAAGCCCGAACCGACATCCACGAGGTCGACCCGTGCGTCGGCGAGCGGATACCGCTCTTCGAGGGATGACCGGCCGTTCGACATCACTCGTGAGTCTGCCCCGTGCCCGACCACATGGCACGATGGGGCCATGGCGAATCACGTCACCGGAGCAACCGGAGAGAAGTCCGCGGATCAGTTGGACGATCGAATTCGGGTCCTCCACGAGATTCTTCACGACCTCGGTCGTGTGGTCGTCGCGTTCAGTGGTGGAGCTGACTCCGCATTTCTCGCCGCCACCGCCCGGGTGGTTCTCGGTGCCGAATCCGCCCACGCCGTGACCGCGGTGTCACCGAGCCTGGCCGGATCGGAGGAGGCCGATTGTCGTGCGCTGGCTCACGAGTGGTCGCTTCGCTGGACCCCGATCGACACCGACGAGATGGCGCGGGCTGCGTATCGGGCCAACGATGTCGATCGCTGTTATCACTGCAAGGCCGAACTCATGGATGTCGTGGCACCGGTTGCGGCCGGTGAGAACGCCACCGTGGTTCTCGGAGTCAATGTCGACGATCTCGCCGATCACCGACCCGGACAACGCGCCGCGCTCGAACGTGGAGCAGTCTTCCCCTTGGTGTTGGCCGGGCTGACCAAAGCCGACATCCGCGAGGCCTCGCGTCGCATGGGGTTGCGCACCTGGGACAAACCGGCCGCCGCGTGTCTGGCGAGTCGTGTTCCGTACGGCACGCCGGTGAGCGTGGAGATCCTGTCGCGCGTCGATCGTGCCGAGGCTGCGTTGCGAGATCTCGGTTTCCGTCAGGTCAGGGTCCGCCATTACGGCGAGACCGCCCGGATCGAGGTCGATGAAGCCGAGTTGGCGCGGGCGATATCGGCTCGACGCGCCGTCGTGGACTCGGTCAAAGCCGCCGGTTATCGCTACGTCACCCTCGATCTGGAGGGATTCCGTAGCGGCAATCTGAACGATGGCGTGGTCGGAGAGGTGACGGTTCGTCCGTCCGAGTCCGACCCCCGTAGGGTTCCCGATCAGCGCTAGCCCGTCGAAAGGACGATTCCATGAAGTTGTCGATGATGTTGAACTACGCCGGTGGTTTCCATGCCGCGGTCGATCGAGTCGTCGAACTCGAAAAGGCCGGTCTCGATGTCGTCTGGATTGCCGAGGCCTACAGCGCTGATGCCATCAGTCAGGTGGGTTACCTCGCGGCCAAGACGGAACGAGTCGAGATCGGCACCGGAATCGTCAACGTCTACAGCCGTTCGGCCGCTCTGATGGCGATGACGGCCGCCGGTTGCGACTACGTCAGTAATGGTCGCTTCATCCTGGGCCTCGGAGCCAGCGGGCCGCAGGTGATCGAAGGCTTCCACGGAATTCCGTACGAGAAGCCGATGCAACGCATCAAGGAATACATCGAAGCCTGCCGCATGATCTGGAAGCGCGAGCAGCCCTTCCAGATGAACGGTCAGACGGTGAAGGTTCCGTTGCCGGCCGGAGAGGGCACCGGTCTTGGAAAGCCGCTCAAGATCATCAAGCCCGGACAGGAGATCCGACCCGATATTCCGATCTGGTGGGCGAGTCTCATGGGCTTGAGCGTTCAGGCCACCGCTGAAGTCGCCAACGGCTGGCTGCCGATCTTCTTCGATCCCGAGAAGTTCCACAATGTGTGGGGCGACGACCTGAAGAAGGGTCTGGCCAAGCGCGATCCGAATCTCGGCAAGTTGCAGATCTCGGCCGGTGGAATGCTCGCCATCGACGAAAAGCTCACCGGCGATGCACAGAAGAAGATCCTCGATTTCGCCCGACCGAACGCCGCTCTCTACATCGGCGGCATGGGTGCACGCGACAAGAACTTCTACAACACCATCTGCAAGAAGTATGGCTACGAGAAAGAAGCCATCGAGATCCAGGATCTCTATCTGGATGGCAAGAAAGAGGAAGCCGCCGCTGCGGTTCCCGGTGAGATGCTCGCCAACAGCAACCTCGTCGGACCCAAGAGCTACATCAAGGAGCGTCTGGCCGCATTCAAGGAAGCCGGTGTCACGATTCTTTCGGTGAACCCGGTCGGCCCGAACGCCGTCGAGCAGATCGAAACCCTGAAGGAATTGGTCGGCTGATGTCGGGCGTTCTGTTCGGTGGTTCGGTGGCCGCTGGCTGGGAGCCGGTACGCGAAGCCTTCGTGGCCAATCTCGAAAGTGGCGAAGAAGTCGGCTGCGGTGTGGCGGCGTATCACCGTGGTCGCAAAGTCGTCGACCTCTGGGGTGGCCACTTCGACAAGGCGCGTCACGCCCCGTACTCCGAGGACACGCTTCAATTGGTCTTCTCGACCACCAAGGGCATCACCGCCATCGCAGTGGCGATCTGTGTCGAACGCGGACTCCTCTCGTACGACGAAAAGGTCTCGACGTATTGGCCCGAGTTCGCCGCAGCTGGCAAGGCGGACGCCACGGTGGCACAACTTCTGTCGCATCAATGTGGCCTCTACACCGTCGATGGCGAACTGACTCTCGCCGAGGCACTCGACTGGTCGACGATCACTGCTCGCCTGGCCGCCACGAGCCCGCGCTGGGACATCGGCACGAAGCACGGCTATCACGCGCTCACGTACGGCTGGCTCGCCGGTGAACTCGTTCGGCGCGTCGACCCGAAGCGCCGGAGCCTCGGACGATTCGTGGCCGACGAGATCGTCGGACCGCTGGCGGCCGAACTCTGGATCGGACTACCAGAAGCGCACGAATCACGCGTGTCGCCGATGATCGGCGGACTCAACCAAACGCCCGAAGACGTCGATCCGGCCGTGAAGGCCATGCTCGAGCAG
>JBEGQB010000113.1:0-6554 GCA_041181165.1 Actinomycetota bacterium | reverse complement strand
GACCACCGCGACGTCGTGTTCGAAGGCGAAGGCGAGAACTGCTCGCGCGGTGTACGGACCGACTCCGGGCAAAGCCAACAACGCGTCGAGGTCGGCCGGCACCTCACCCCCGTGTCGGGCCATGATCGCCGTCGCCGAAGCCTGCAAGTTCCGGGCACGCCGCGGGTAACCGAGCCCCTGCCACAAGCGAAGAACGTCCCCCAGTGATGCCGATGCACATGCCGATGGCGTTGGGTATTCGTCCACGAACGACGCCCACTTCGGCAACACGCGCGCCACGCCCGTCTGCTGGAGCATGAATTCGCTCACCAGGACCAACCACGGGTCGCGCGTGGCGCGCCACGGGAGCTCACGGAGCCGAGGGGCCGCCCAACCGAGGAGTGAGTCCTGGAGGTCGGCGACGAGAGAAGGTGTCAGTCGCTCCACGCCGAGTTGGCGTCATAGGGCCGCTGACGAGCGGGGGCGAACTCACGCTTCCACACCATCACTCGTCGACGGAAGTAGCAGACCTCTTTGCCGTCCTGATTGAACGCTTTGGTCTCGACCGTCACGACACCGCGATCGTTCTTCGACTTGCTCTCCTGAACGTCGAGCACGCGCGTTTCGGCATGGATGGTGTCGCCGTGGAAAGTGGGGAACATGTGCTGCAGGGTCTCGACCTCGAGGTTGGCGATGGCCGCACCGCTCACGTCGGGAACGCTCATACCGAGCACGAGCGAGTACACGAGATTGCCCACCACCACATTGCGACCTTGCACGCTCTGCGCTGCAAACCAGTCGTTGGTGTGAAGAGGATGATGATTCATGGTGATCATGCAGAAGAGATGATCGTCGTACTCGGTGATGGTCTTGCCCGGCCAATGCCGATACACGTCACCCACCACGAAATCTTCGAGGCATCTTCCGAACGGTCGCTCATGAACGGTCATGGGCGCAACTTACTGCCGATCCGCGGGCGACTCCCCATCCGTCGGGTCGCCGGGGAACTCCTTGGTCTGATCGACCACGTACGGATCGACCGGCTTGGGAATCTCCCGTGTGCGCTCACGAGCCGGATAGCGCTCGGAGAAATCGAGAATCGATTCCTCGGACTCCCCGACGTGCGCGACGACGTCGCGCAGCGGTTCGAGTCGGTCCTTGGAGATGGCCCACGGCCCTACTCGCAACGACAGGTACGTGCCACCACCCACGAGGATCGGAAGCCAGTACTGCGCGATGCGATACGACACCACACCGACCACGGCCGTGGCCCGCGGTAATCCGAAACCGACGAGCACCGGAACGTACACACCTTCGACGATGCCGAGTCCGCCGGGTGTGAGCGGAATGGCAGCCAGAACGTTGGCGAGTCCGAAGGCCACGATCAGTCCGTCGACCGACAACGATCCGCCGAAGGCGCGCAGGAACACCCAAAGTGCCGCGGCATCGATCAACCAGTTGAGAGCTGCCCACATGACGAGCCGGCGCAACAAGGGCCGGTCCTCGGAGAGCTCTTGCATCCGACCCCCGATGTGTCGGACCGCCTCACCAGCGCGGTCTTCGTCGAGGTGCAAACGACGCGCGATGGCGCGCAAGATCTTCTCCGATCGCGCTTGGCCTTCGATCAATCCGAAGATGATCGCCGCCGCGATGCCCATGAGGATGATGCCGGCAACTGCTGCCGTGCCGTACACGGGGTTCACGCCGCGCAACGGGATCGAGATGATGAGTCCCGACCAGAGGATCAGATTGAGCACGACCGCACTGGCGAGGCCGGCGGTGGCCAAAGCGAAACCGGCGTCGGGTCCGGGAACATTCGACACCGTGAGCAACCGGTAACCCAACGCCGAACCGGCTGCGCTGCCACCGGGCACCAAACTCGCCAGAGCGCGAGTGGACAACTGAATACGGAACATCCGCCACACCGACAGATGGTCACCCACCGGACCGAGAGCCGTGCGCGTCATGAACGAGTAGCACAAGAGGGCGGTGAACTCGAGGGCGAGTCCGAGGAAGAGGAGGCTCGGCTTCACCTCGTTCAACTGATCGACGGCATTCCGCAGACCCGGGATGTTGAGGAT
Source organism: Actinomycetota bacterium (assembly GCA_041181165.1). Classification (GTDB taxonomy): domain Bacteria; phylum Actinomycetota; class Acidimicrobiia; order Acidimicrobiales; family Ilumatobacteraceae; genus Casp-actino8. Next base: position 4,494 of record JBEGQB010000113.1, on the reverse strand, counting down.
GATGAAGTAGATGAGAACGACGGTGGTCAGCACCTTGAACGTGCGAACGATGGCTCGACGGCGGAAGATCGCGCGTTGGTGAGCCCGGGCGGACGCGGACTCGCCCAACGACTCGCCTGCGGCCCCGGACATACCTATTTCCTAGCAGTTCCACCGCACTCACATCGGTGAAGCACCGGGCTGGGGCGCTCAACCAGCGGAGTGAGGAAAAGCCTCGAGTACTCGCGTGAGGGTTGCGTCGAGTACAGGCTGCGTCTCGGCGATCCACTTGCCGAGATGCACCACCACGAGGTCACGACGCGTATCGACGATGATCCGTTGGCCTTCGTAGCCCAGCGCCGCCAACACGGCAGGATCGGATTTCCAGAGCCACCAGTGACGCCCGTACCCGTGTCCGGTGTCGGGATCGGCCGCATGAAGTTCCGCTGCCCCTTCGACCCACGCTCGCGACACGAGCTGCTGATCCGCCCAACGACCTCGGTTCAGATACAGCTGGCCGAAGCGGGCGAAATCGCGCGCCGTTGCATATACGTACGAGGAGCCAATGAAGGTGCCGGCTTCGTCGAAGCGCGCGTTCGCCGTGCTCATGCCGAGAGGCCCGAACAGTCGGCGTTGCATGAAATCGTTCATCGCGTCGCCATGGCCGACGACGTCACCGATGAGGCGCGACACAATGTTGGTCGTGCCCGATGAATAATTCCAGACCTTCCCGGGTTCGTGCTTGAGCGGGCGCGAGCGTGCATAGGCCGCGACATCGGTGGCGCCTTCGGCGAAAAGCATCGAGATCACATCGGGTGTGCGCGCCCCGGGCGTGTCGACGTACTCCTCGACGAAGTCGAGACCGTCGCGCATCTTCAACAAGTGATCGAGAGTGATCGACCGGCGCTCATCGGACGACCATTCGCCGATGGAAATCGGTGCACGTGCATCCAGACGACCTTCGTCCACGAGCATGCCCACGAGCGCGTGCGTGATGCTCTTGGCCATGCTCCACGAGATGAGGGGCGTATCGGAAGTAACGGGGCCACCCGGACCGAAAGCCGTGTCGGGCTGCACGCCGTAACGTTCGAAGACGACGTCGCCTCGGTGGACCACGACCATGGCCAGCGATACGCCACGACCCGGCGTTGGGTTCGCGCCCGAGGCGAACAATTCATCGGCCACTTGTTCGACGGTGTTCACATCGTGCTCCGCTTGGCCGTGATGTCGAGTGAAAGAAGTTTGCCCGGCACATCCGGAGCCGGACCCGTGGCGATCCGCACCGCTTCATCGGGGGAGGATGTGATCGCGGCAATGGCGCGGAAACGATCGGCCACGAAACCGGCGGCGACGACTTCGTCGAGAGCGTTCATGAGCGGAGCGTAGAAGCCCGTTCCGTCGAGGAAGACCAACGGCTTGGCGATGAGTCCGAGTTGATTCCACGTCAGGATCTCGAAGGCTTCGTCGAAAGTGCCAAAGCCACCGGGAAGAACGACGAAACCAGCTGCCAACTCGGCCATGCGTGCCTTGCGTTCGTGCATCGACTCCACCACGTCGAGCACCGAAAGGCCGGTGTGTGCCGTCTCGGCGCGCACGAGGTGCTCGGGGATCACTCCGTGCACATGGCCACCGGCATCGAGCACGGCGTCGGCGACCAAACCCATGAGACCGACGCGTCCGCCTCCGTACACGAGGCCACAGCCGGCCTCGGCGATGGCCCGGCCGAGAGCTCGGGCCTCGTCGGCGAACTCCGGTCGAGTCCCCGAACTCGAACCGCAGTACACGCACACCAAACGCACGACTCGAGTGTCGCACATCGTCGAAGACGCCCCCATCTCCATTGGACGGAGCAAGTGGGGTGACGCCTGACCGCACTCCCTAGTGGCATTCGATGGAAGCACCACTTCCGGCCCCGGAAGGTCTCGTGGCTAGCGTTTGCCCCGATGAGCACCACCGTCACCCCCGATCTGCCGACCGCCGCCGATGTGATCGACCTCGCGTCCCGAGCCGTCGGCAAGGCCCTGCGTCACCTCTCCACCGTCGGCGGACCCGACAAGCAGCAAGTGCTCGCCTACGACCTCGCTCACGCCGCCTCTGCAGTGGAGACCGCTCGGTCGTTGCTCGACTACGGCGCCAAGGGCAACCACGAGGGACTCATCACCTGTGCGTACACGGCCGACATGGCCCACGACCTCATGACGAAGTTCCTCGGCCGAGAAGAACTCTGGGGTCTCGAGGTCGGTGCACTCGACTCGGCGCGATCGTTCATCACCACGTATCGCGATCCGGAGTTCGTCGCTTCGCTCGCTGATGTTCCCGGCCCGCGTCATCTCGACGAAGACTTCGAGATGGTACAGGACACCTTCCGCTCCTTCGCCGAGAAGGTCATTGCACCGCGTGCCGAGCACGTTCACCGATTCAACGAAGACGTTCCGGAGGAGATCATCAGTGGTCTCGCCGACATGGGCGCCTTCGGGCTTTCGGTTCCGAGCGAGTACGGCGGATTCTCCGAGGGTGGCGAAGGTGAGTACCTCGCAATGGTCGTGGCCACCGAAGAACTCAGTCGTGGAAGTCTCGGTATCGGCGGTTCACTCATCACCCGCCCCGAGATCCTCACCCGCGCTCTCGTCAAAGGTGGCACCGAAGCACAGAAGGCCGAGTGGCTTCCCAAGTTGGCCACCGCCGAGGTGATGGCTGCCGTCGCCGTGACCGAGCCCGATTACGGAAGCGACGTCGCCGGCCTGAAGGTCACTGCCACACCGGCCGAAGGACCCGACGGTGCACCCGGATACGTGATCAATGGCGTGAAGACATGGTGCACCTTCGCCGGGCGCGCCGATGTGTTGATGTTGCTCGCCCGCACGAATCCCGATCGCTCTCTCACGCACAAGGGACTCAGTCTCTTCATCGTCCCCAAGCCACGAGGGGAGGCCCACGGCTTCGAGTTCACGCAGTCGGTTCGCGCCGATGGCTCGATCGGCAAGATGGAAGGACGCCCGATCGACACCATTGGTTATCGAGGAATGCACTCGTACGAGATCGCACTCGACAACTGGTGGGTTCCGGCCACCAATCTGATCGGCGAAGAAGGTGGGCTCGGCAAGGGCTTCTACTACCAGATGGAAGGTTTCGAGAACGGTCGACTTCAAACCGCGGCCCGCGCCGTCGGCGTGATGCAAGCCGCCTACGAAGCCGCTTACGACCATGCGCACAACCGCAACGTGTTCGGCAAGAACATCGCCGAGTACCAACTCACCAAGGTGAAGCTCGGTCGCATGGCCGTACTCATCCAGGCCGGACGACAGTTCTCGTACCAAGTGGCCAAGCTCATGGCCAAGGGTGTCGGCACCACCGAAGCCAGCATGGTCAAGGCCTACGTGTGCAAAGCCGCCGAGTGGGTCACTCGTGAGGCGATGCAGATCCACGGCGGATACGGCTACGCCGAGGAGTATTCGGTGAGTCGGCTCTTCGTCGACGCACGTGTGCTGTCGATCTTCGAAGGCGCCGACGAAACGCTGTGCCTGAAGGTCATCGCCCGACGACTCGTCTCCTAGTCGTTGCGCTGCATCACGATCACGGCATTGTCGCCGTCGTCGAAGACGTCACCCTCCCAGTTCTTCCACGCGCTCACGAGGCCCAGGCCGTTGGCTTCGCCATGCGCGATGAAATGACGGGCGAGGTAAGCATCGGGATGATGCTCCTGTGACCATCCGGCGATCAATAATCCGCCGGGCTTCAATTGGTTCGTGAGGTTGGCAACAATGTCCGACTGCGCTCCAGGTGCGCAGAACAAGAAGATGTTCCCGGCCAGAACGACCACAGCGAAGCGACGATCGCTCGAGAAATCTGTGAGATCGGCCACGTGCCATTCGATGTCGGCGGCCTTGGCGCGAGCGCGCGAAACCATGTCGGGGTCGAGGTCGATGCCCACTATCAGGTGTCCGCGACGAGCGAGTTCGATTCCCAGTCGACCGGTTCCGCATCCGGCATCGAGAACATCGACCCGTCGGGCTCCGAAGTGCTCGGTCACCAATCGTTCGACGGCGTCGGCTTCGCCGTGCACGTTGTCGCCCCGCTCCGCCATCGATTCCCAGCGGGCGTCGTACTTGTCGAGGTCGACCGAACGTCGCCATTCGACCCAACGCGGCGACACCATGGCCCCGGCCTCGGTTTCTGGTTGGAGATCTTCACCCATGCGGTAACAAATCCTCACCAGATCGACGAGAGGAGGGCAAGAGTTCGAGAAGGGAGCGAAGGCGCAGGAAGTCGGCGCCGTCGTGATCGTCGTACGGATCGAGCAACACGGGCAACAAACCAGCCGCGCGTGAACCTTCGACGTCCATCGTCACGCTGTCGCCCACGTACGCCACACGCGAACGATCGATGCCATCGAGCACCGCCATCCCGAAATCGAAGATCTTCGGATCGGGTTTGGCAACACCCACCACATGACTGTCGACGACGATGCGCACCGGCACACCCAGACCCTCACCCACCTGGCACACACCCGACCGC